>JAJRTP010000361.1 GCA_024278255.1 Chloroflexota bacterium
AATATAGGAAAGAAGCAGACGGCTGCGTAAAGTTTTTAACATAGCAAGGCAAGTATATCCGGCAAACCTGAAATAGGTATAAGAGAACTGTTATGGAAGTGTAAAAAGTAGGGCGATTTACAAAATCGCCCTACGTGGCGGAATTATGGGGGAAATTTGCCGCCGATTGTCCCTTTCAAATCAACCCGGTCAGCGAAGACATCCATGGGCATACCGTGCCAGATGCGTACCCTGGTCCATTCATAACGGTCTTCAAAGCCGTGCCAGGTGCCGCCCTGCGTGGTGACAGCGCCCCAAAAGTCCAGTTCTTTGAGAAGCTGGATCGTATCCTCATCATAGCGCCCGGAGGGATAGCCGAAGAAGCGAGGTTTGTAGCCGGTATGGGCGGCGATGGTTTCTTGCGGCCCTAACATTTGCCAAATGAGGGCTTCCCGGCTCAGGCCGCGTAAATCGGGATGAGAGCGGGAATGGGGTTCAAGGCGATTGCCCGCGGCAGCCAGCTCTTCCAACATTTCCCAACTCATGTAAGGTTCGTAGCCGATGTCTATAAATTCGGTAGGAATAAAGAACATGCCGGTAAAACCAAATTCCTGCATAACAGGCCAGGCATTTTCGTAGTTGTCTTTGTAGCCGTCGTCAAAGGTGAGGATGATCGGTTTGTCTGGCAGGTCTTCTTTGTTGGTGATGGCCCGGCTCAGATCGTACAGGTCAATGGTGGTGTAGCCGTTGTCGGCCAGGTATTGCATTTGTTCCCGGAAGCGATCCGGCTCTACGGACAGGTTGACGCGGTATTTATCGGCGCCTTCGGGTGGGACGCTGATGTAGTGGTACATGAGGATGGGCACTTTGAGCGTCCAACTGTAGACGCCGTTTGGTGTGGGTAAAGGCGGCGGTGGGGGCGTGGGGGAATTGGTCGGCGAAGGGGTGAGGGGGTTCGGGGAGGGCGGGATAGGTGTGTTGGTTGGTGTGCTGGTGGGGGTATTGGTTGGTGTGGGGACAGGGGTGTTGGTCTGGGTGGCGGTGGGCATCAGGGTAGGGGTGTCTTGCAGCGTTGGGGTGAGGCTGGGCGTGAGGGATGGGGTGATAGTGATGAGGGCCAGGGCGGAAGCCGGAGTGCTTGTGGTTTGAGGTGTAGGGTTGGTGGCGGAAGAGGTACGGCCGTAAACAGCCCCCAGCAAAAAAAGTACCAGCACCAGTAGAACTATCCAACCGGGCAGGCCGCCTTTTCTTCGCGCTTCAATTGGGTCATCTTCATGCCATTCTGCCATCAATTATGAGGATAGCTGACCCCATTCCCCCAGTCAAGAAAACTCATCTACGGCTGGGCGATGATTGGGTGACGAGTTACCTTGCCGCTCCCTCCCCCCATCTGATATACTGCCGTCATTGGTTTAACAGAGGAAAAAGTGGATTGAACGCGGATTTTGATGAAGCCGCCCTGATTGAACGGGCTAAAACAGACCAAGATGCTTTCGGGGAATTATACGAGACATACGTAGACCGAATTTATAATTATGTCTACTATCGTACCAGCAATGTGGCGGACGCTGAAGATTTGACGGCGAAGATTTTTATGCGGGCCATGCAGCACATTGGCCGGTATGAAGATAAAGGCGTCCCCTTTTCTGCCTGGTTGTATCGCATTGCCCATAATCTGGTGGCGAACTGGCACCGGGATAACAGCCGGCGCAAAATGGTGGCCCTGGATGATATTTCGCAGTGGCATGTCAGTGATGACAGCCCGGAATTTGCGGCGCAGTTGATGGAGGATAAGGAGACGCTGCTGACGGCTATCAGCCGTTTGCCGGCCGACCGTCAGGAATTGCTGATTCTTAAGTTTGTGGAGCGGCTGCCCAATGCGGAGATTGGAGCCATTATGGGGCGGAGTGAGGGGGCTATCAAATCGCTTTATCATCGCACGCTGCTTTCTTTGCGGGATGATTTGCACAGCAAAGATGGGGAGGATGCTCAGCAGGCTGCACGGCGTCATTCGTTTTTACCACGGCCGTTTCGTAAATGACCTCACCCAAATCCCGTCTGCCCCTACAGTTGACCATTATTACCTTCGGGCGGCTGCTGTTCAACACCGGTTGGCGGGTGGTGTACCCATTTGCCCCGGCTTTTGCCCGCGGGCTGGGCGTGCCCCTGGCAGATGTCTACCATCTGATTGCTTTACGTAATTTTACCGGCTTTTTAAGCCCGTTGTTTAGTCCGTTGTCGGCGCGATACGGCCGTCGGGTGACGATGGCCGGGGCGTTGTTGTTCTTTGCTTTAGGCTGTGCGATTGTGTTTATCTGGCCGGCCTATTGGCCTTTTGGTCTGACGCTGGCGGTCATTGCCCTGGCGAAAGTGATTTACGACCCGGCGATGCAGGCTTACGTGGGGGATAATGTGCCTTATGCCAAACGGGGCCGGGCTATTTCCATTACGGAACTGTCCTGGGCGGGGGCGCTGCTGCTGGGGGCGCCGGCTGTGGGGCTGCTCATTCGCACGATGGGGTGGCAGGCGCCTTTTGTCTGGCTGGCGGTGTTGGCGGGGATTACGGCCGTGTTCCTCTGGCGCATCCTGCCTCCCACCAAAGGCCGCGCTGATACGCGGGGCAGTGATTTGCGGGACGTATGGCGGGTGGTGCGCCATAACCGGGTCATTTGGGCGGCCATGCTTTTTACCACGTTGATCATGGCCTCCAACGAACTGCTTTTTATTGTCTTTGGCGGCTGGCTGGAATTTAATTTTGGTCTGAACTTGCTGGCGTTGGGGTTTTCTGCCAGTCTGATTGGCGGGGCGGAGGTGCTGGGCGAGATATTTTCCGGTTGGTCGGTGGATCGCTTTGGCAAACGGCCGGTCGTCATTATAACCGGGGCGCTGAACGTAGCGGCCGGTTTGCTGCTTCCCTTCACCAGTTTTAGTTTGCCGTTGGCGTTGGCCGCTTATTTTTTGTTGTTCTTGTTTTTTGAGATCACTGTGGTGGGCAGCATTCCCTTGCTGACGGAGATCGTTCCTTCGGCGCGGACGGTGGTGATGTCTTCGGTTCTGGCGGCGTCGGCGTTGGGGCGGGCGGCGGGCGCCTGGGCCGGGCCGGCATTGTATTCTGAGGTTGGTTTTGTGGGCAACGGGATTGCGGCGGCCGTTTTGATGACGCTGGCCGTATTGGTTTTGGCTTATGGTATTCGTGAGGCGTAATGCGTGATACGTGATTTTTTCTCACGCATCACGCATTGGGTTACGGAGGTGTGTGATGGAAAAGGTTGATTTGTTGATTCATTCGGCGGGGCAGGTATGTGTGATGCCGGGGGTCAGCGGGCCGCAGCGGGGGGCGGCATTGGGCACGCTGGGATTGGTAGAGAATGGGGCAGTGGCGGTGCGGGACGGCCGTATCCTGGCTGTTGGCTCTACGATTGAATTACAATCTAAATATGAAGCGGAAGAGGTGATGGATGCAGACGGCCGTTGTCTCATCCCCGGTTTTGTAGACCCCCACACCCACATCCCCTGGATGGGCGACCGGGCTGGCGAGTTTGAACAGCGGTTGGCCGGGGCGACCTACATGGAAATTATGGCGACGGGAGGCGGCATTATGTCAACTGTGCGAGCAGTGCGTCAGGCCAGCGTGGCCGATCTGGTGGCAGACAACCGGCCCCGGCTGGAACGGATGCTGGCTTTGGGTACGACCAGCGTGGAAACCAAAACCGGCTACGGCCTGAATCTGGCGGCGGAGTTGAAGCAGTTGGAGGCGATGCGTCTGCTGAACGAGGCACTGCCCATTGAGTTGACTTATACATTTTTACCGGCCCACGCCGTGCCTGAGGAGTATAACGGCCGTACCGACGCCTACGTAGACCTGGTAATAGAAGAAATGCTGCCTGCCGGAGCCGAGTGGATGCGGCAGCATAACGTCAGCCTGTTTTGCGACGTGTTTTGCGAGGAAGGGGTCTTTGACGTGGCCCAGACGCGGCGTATTTTGACGGCCGCGGCGGAGTTGGGCTATCGTCTTAAACTCCACGCCGATGAATTTGTGGGGCTGGGCGGCACAATGTTGGCGGTAGAATTGGGGGCTGTTTCTGCCGATCACCTCGTCCGTACGCCGGAGGCGGACATTCAGGCATTGGGGCAAGGCGACACGGTGGCAGTGGGGCTGCCCGGAACCCCCTTTGGCCTGGCTGAACCGGATTACACGCCGGCCAAAGCAATCATCAAGGCGGGTGGGGCATTAGCTGTAGCGACTGATTGCAACCCCGGCACATCCTGGTGCGAGTCGCAGCAGATGATGATGGCATTGGCTTGTCGCTACATGGGCTTGACCCAGGCGCAGGCGTTGGCCGCTGTGACGATTAACGCGGCTTACGCCATTGGCCGGGGCCGAGAAATCGGCAGTCTGGAGCCGGGTAAGCAGGCGGATATGCTGCTCCTGGATACGGCCGATTATCGTCAGCTTGGTTATCGTTACGGGATCAATCTGGTGCGTATGGTGGTGAAGAACGGCCGTGTCATCTGATAAATCACTTGAGATTGGAAATTAGACTCATACCCCCATTTTGACAGCAAAGTTTTAACAATTCCGTACCTTTTTCCCACGCAACAACACCTCTCATCACGCTTTATTCACACGACAATTTTGGGGCTATGCTATTATTTACCTGTAGCTGATTATCAGGGTAAAACGTGGGCACCTGCATGGTGCGTAATGTGGCAGCGACAAAGATATTTTCTTTACCAAAAGTACCATTCTGAAGGTGAAAGTACTGGTTTAGAATAGTAGCAGCAACAAGTTAGTTGCAGCTTGCGTAACATTGATCCATTTTGCCCAAAAGCAGCCCTTCACACAACAGCAAGTAAAGTGTTCATTTGTAACGGGACTCCATGTTTGAGGAGACAGAACATGGCTTTATATACTAACGAAATAAATCAAAGTAAAGATATAACTGAACAACACGCCCGCAACGCCCGTCTTATAACGACAGGTTCAGTGGCATTGATGTTTATTTTGCTACTGGCTGGTTTGGTAGCCACGATTGTTTCAGGACAGACTATTGACTTCAGATTTGGCGGGTTAACGTTTGTCGGAGCAATTATAGCCGCACTCTTTGTCTACAAAGGAAAGCCAGCTGTAGGTGTTGTTATTCTGTTAGTAGCATTACGAATTGGCAACGTCTTTTTGATTATGGCTCGGAGTAATATTGGCGCCACAAATACTATTATTATATTTTTTGCCTCGTTAGGTATTGTTTTAGAAACGTTGACACCCCAACAAAATCGGCGGGTTATTCCTGCGCTTCTGGCCATTGATTTGGGATTGATTGTGATGGACCAGCTTTGGCCAAATTATCGCCCGTCCGTAACGGGAATCGGCGCTACAATGCTCAATATTTCTGCAGTTGCAGTGGTTGTTATTGCGCTGGTCGTGGTTGCCCGTCAATTCAATAGCTATTCGTTGCGTGGTAAGTTGGTGTCGGCCACGATTGCAGTGGCTTTGCTGGCTGTTATGGCTGTGGCTGTGGGTATTAACCTGTTAGCCAGCAGAACAATCAGCCAGGAAGTGGGACAAAATCTGAATACGTTAGCTTCTTCTCACGCTTTGTCTATCGGCGAATTTTTGGCCCGGAAAATCAATACACTGGAAGCATTGGCCATCAATCGTACGATTATTTCCGGCGTTTTGGAACAGCGTAGTTCTTATGAAGCCAGTACCCGACAAGAAATCGAAGGTCAATTGAAGGCATTGGACAAAACCTGGACAAACAGGCCAGCGGACGATCCTCTGGTCACATCGGTTTTGGATAATGAATTGACATTGGAATTATCACAATTCCTGACGGTATTTCCTGATAATGTTAATTTGCTGGTTACTGATCAATTTGGGGCGCCTGTAGCTGCCACGTACCGTCCGGATTCATATTATCAAGGTAATGCGAAATGGTGGCGTGATGCGTATATGAGTGGTTTTGGCTCGGCTTACATTGGCCGGCCGGAATTTGATGTGGAACGAGACATTTGGACGGTAGATATGGCTGTGCCTATTCGCAGTGAAGTGGAGACCGGACGTACCCAGATTATCGGTATTTTGCATGCTACTTTCAGTTTGGATGCTTTGTCTGACATTATGGCGGCCGCACGATTTGGTGAGACGGGTGAAATTGAAATCCATTTGCCGGGTACGCAGGTGCTGGCCGTGGAAGATGGTGATTTAGCTTTAGAGACGAATGAGCTGCGACCCATTGTGGAGCAGATGCGGAAAGATGGTGAGCTGTATACGGAATTTGACCATCACGGGATTGGTACACTGTTGAGTGCGGCTGATGTAAGTACGCTGGCGCACGAACCGGTAGTGGATGCCACCAATTGGCAGATTGTAGCGCATCAGGATAAGGCTGAGGGGTTGGAGCCGGTCAGTCAACAGGGTCGGTTTAATACTGTTTTGGGTTTGATTGTGATTTTTTCGGCGGGTGTGGTGGCTTGGGTGGTGGGTACGCGCCTGACGGACCCGATTACCAGTTTGACGGAAACGGCCGTGCAGGTATCCCAGGGTAATCTGGAAGCGCGTTCCGACGTTCAGTCTGAAGATGAGTTGGGTACGTTGGCCGTAGCTTTTAATACCATGACGGATCAGTTGCAAGGCGCTATCAGTAATCTGGAACAGCGGGTGGCTGAACGGACCCAGGCGTTGGCGATCAGTATTGATGTTGGCCGTCGGTTGTTGACCATTCATGATCAGGATGAGTTGGTTACTGAAGTCGTGGAGCAGGTGCGTGATGCTTTTAATTATTATCACGTCCATATTTACTTGATGGATAAAGAGGGGGAAACGCTGACAATGGCGGGCGGTACGGGAGAAGCCGGCCAAGTCATGCTGGACAATCAGCATCAAATTGAGGTGGGGCAGGGGTTGGTTGGCCGGGCTGCGGTTACTAATACAGTCGTTTTGGTTTCTGATGTGGCGCAAGAAGAGGGCTGGCTGCCTAATGAACTGCTGCCGGAGACGAAAGCGGAAGCGGCCGTACCCATCTCTATTGGGGATGAAGTGTTGGGTGTGCTGGACGTACAGGCCGACCAGGTAAATGGTTTGGAAGAAGCGGATGCGGACGTGCTGCTGTCTATTACCAATCAGGTGGCTATTGCTCTGCAAAATGCCCGTTTGCTGGAAGCGGAAAGAGAACGTTCGGAAAATGAAGCCCGGATCAACGAAATTAACAAGAAATTGTTACGCACGACCACGATTGAAGCGGCATTGCAGGTAGCGGCGCGGGAAATTGGCCGGGCGGTTGACGCGCCGCGGACGCGGGTTGTTTTGAAACCGGGTAATGGGAAAAACGGCCGTTAAACAAAGGAGTACAACTATGAAAGCTATAAAAACACATCAAGACCAAAATTTTCTTTTATCATCCCGACTGTCAGCCAAACGTCTGGTCACTATTGCCTTTTTGTTCACGGTGGTTACTCTGTTATTGATAGGTTGTACTTCGTCCAACACGAGTGAACCTGAAACAAATACAAGTACAACAGAACAGACAGAATACGCGGGCAAGAGAATCTTGTGGGTTGACTCTTATCATGAGGAGTATGCTTGGTCTGCCGGTATTGAAGAGGGTATTCAAAGTGGTTTGGAAGGCAGCGGCGTTGATCTGAAAATCGTACGTATGGATACAAAAAGAAATAGTGGCGACGAATTTGGTCAACAAGCCGGTTTGAAAACTAAAGCCGAAATCGAATCCTTTAACCCTGATATTGTCATCGCCTGTGATGATAATGCTCAGAAATATTTAATTGTACCTTACTTCAAGGACACAGAACTGCCGGTTATATTCTGTGGTGTCAATTGGGACGCTTCTCCTTACGGTTATCCGGCAAGTAATGTCACCGGCATGGTGGAAATAGACCTGGTCAGGCAAATGGTTGATCTCCTCGAACCTTATGCAGAAGGAGACCGGATCGCTTATTTAACCGGAGACAGCAATACAGAGAGAAAAGTGTTTGGAACCTATAATGACCGCTTCTTTAATGGTCAGTTACAAGAAGCATTCGTGACTGATTTTGATGAATTCAAATCAGAATATCTTCGACTTCAGGATGAAGTTGATATGCTTTATTTTGGCAACAATGCTGGTATTACAGGTTGGGATGATGCGGAAGCTGAGGCCTTTATTTTGGAAAACGCAAAAATTCCCAGTGGTTCTAGTAGCGATTGGATGTCTCCTTACGTGTTGCTTGTTGTGGGCAAGAGTGCTGCTGAACAAGGGGAATGGGCGGCCGAGACAGCTTTAAGTATTTTAGACGGCACACCTGTTTCCGATATTCCCTTAGTGGAAAACAAAGAGAGTTCTTTAATCTTAAATTTGAATCTTGCTGACAAATTGGGTGTGGTCTTTACGCCATCCATGTTACGGTATGCTGAAATTTATGGCGAATAGAAGAGGCAAAAGATGAAAAAAATCCGTTCTATATTGACTTCTGTCCGCGGTAAGAGCTTGACGGGTCTTGTCGTCATCATTTTACTCGTTTTGATCATGGTTGTGGGCAGTTACTACCAGCTAACGCAGGTGCGGGCTGCCTCTGCTAAAGTTGTGCCTGGTACACAACAGATTGAGTCTACGCAAGAATTTGCCCTAGCTATGTCTTCTCTGGAAGCAAACCTGAACCGTTTCTTTGTCACGGAGGGGGCGGATTTCGAAGAAAATATCCGAACAGAACTAAGCCGGTTGGATGACACATTAATTGCTTTGCAAGCGCAGCCCATCGGAACAACAGAAACGACTATTAACCAACTTTCACAGGCCACGGAAAACTTAAACACCAGTGTATTGACTTATTTGGATGCGGATCGCAGTACCTTATCCCCAAATGACTTAAATCGGGCGTTAATTAACCTCTATCAGCAAATTGACGAGGTGAACCGACTGCAACAACAGCTTTCGACGGAAACACTGGCCCATCTACAAGATGTAGCCACTGTCCAGCAATCTATTATTGGTAATATCAACACCCAATTTGTTATTTTGGGAACGGCCGTATTTCTCATCGCTATTGGGGCCGCACTCGTGATGACACGTGCCCTGCGCCCCATTGGTACTTTGACTGAGGTTGCTCTCGACATCGCTGATGGTAACCTGGCGCGAGAAGCGCCGGTAGAGAGCAGCGATGAGATTGGTACGCTGGCCCAGGCATTTAACAGCATGACCCGACAGCTACGTGATATGGTTGAGAACCTGGAACAACGTGTCGCCGAACGTACTAATGCCTTGGAAATCAGCTCCAAAATCAGCCGCAGCCTGTCCACCATTCTAAACCAGGAGCAATTGGTAACTGAAGTGGTCGAGCAGGTACGCTCGGCTTTCGATTATTACCATGTCCATATGTATTTGTATGATGAGACAGATAAAAATCTTGTCATGGTTGGGGGGACAGGTGATGCAGGCCAGATGATGCTGGCTGCCGGCCACTCTATTTTGCCGGGACAGGGTCTTGTGGGACAGGCGTTTGTATTGAATAAGCATATTTTAGTCCAGGATGTGATGCAGGATGAACGGTGGCAGCCGAACCCCTTACTGCCGGAGACGAAGGCAGAAACGGCCGTGCCCATTGCTATTGGCGATGAAGTTTTGGGCGTGTTGGACGTGCAGGTGGCTCAGGTGAATGGTCTATCTGCGGATGACGTGAGTTTTTTGCAGACTGTAACCGGTCAGGTAGCTATTGCTATCCGTAATGCCCGCTTATATGAAGCCACGGAGCGCCGGGTTCATTATGAAACGCAAGTGAATATGATCAACCACAAGATTCAACAAGCAGCTACGTTGGAAGATGTGTTGCAGGTTGCTGCGCAGGAGCTGGAACAGGCTCTGGGGGTGCAACGAGTAACGGTGCAATTGGGTGGTAATGGTAACGGCCGTAATCATTAAAAAGCCCATGTGGTCGTAACGTTAGAGGACAGACTATGATTCAACAAATACACAAATTCCTGTCGGCGCCAACTTTTGCCGATGATGAAGACAAGACCAGAACAGCCAGCCTGCTTAATGGCATTTTACTGATTACCATTGCCATGATGGCTGTAGTTATTGCTACCTTGCTGATAACGGATCCTACGCCGGCTATCCTGTTGACAAACCTGGTTGTGTTAGCTGTCCCTCTCATTCTGGGATTTGTCATGCGCCGGGGATATGTTAAAGAATCGGCCACCCTATTCGTCGCAATTATCTGGCTGCTCATCTCGGTCATCGCGTATTTTGGCGGCGGCCTGTCCTCTTCTATTATCACCAGCTATTTTCTTCTGATTGTGTTAGCCGGGGTCCTGTCTGGCCCCCGTATGGTTGCCATCATTACAGTAATGACTTTGCTGGCAAGCAGCTACATTGAATCGTTGGGGCGAAATGGCTTGTTACCGGAACCGTTGACCCCCTATAACCCGATTACCGATGCCATCGGCACGACGGGCAACTTGATTTTTATGGCCATTATTATGTATGTGACTATGAAAGCCCTCAATAAAACGATGGCTTTGCAGCGAGAGAGTAATGAAGCCTTGCGCCAATCGCAGGCGACATTGGAGGAGCGTGTAGCGGAACGCACCCGGAATCTGGAATTGGCGGCAGGAATTGGCCGTCATTTGGTGGAGGTGCGGGACCTGGATGTTTTGCTGGCTGAGGCGGTAGAATTAATACGGGATGGCTTTGATTTGTATTATGTGCAGATTTATCTGACGGACAATGCCCGGCGTAGTTTGCTTCTAAGTGCCGGGTCGGGTGTTGTTGGCCGGGATTTGGTGCGGCGCGGGCATCGTCTGGCAATTGGGCCAGGGTCTATTAATGGGGTGACGGCCGCACAGCGAGAGGTGATCGTGGTTTCGGATACGGCCGTAAGCCCTCTCTTCAAGCCGAATCCCTACCTGCCGGATACCCGTTCCGAAATGTCCATCCCCTTGTTGGCCGGGGATAATGTGGTGGGGGTCTTGAATCTGCAAAACAATGTGCCCGGCACATTGACAGAACAGAATGTGCCGGTCTATATAACTTTGGCCGGCCAGTTGGCCATTGCCATTGAAAATGCCCGGTTATTTAGTGAAAACCGGCAAATGCAGGCCCGGCTGGAACTGGAAATCCGCCAGGCTGTCCATGAGGGTTGGACTGATTATCTGAATGTCCTGGAACGCAAAGAGCGAATTGGTTTTACGCATGACGGCCGTACTCTCTATGAAATTGACGAGGCCCCGCCGGCTCCGACATACAATCGGGAAACCTTGACCGCGCCTATTCAGGTACAGAATGAGGCTATCGGCGGTATTGAGATATTGGCCGAACCGGATCAATCTTTGCCAGAAGATGCTCAGGGGTTGGTCAATCTGGTAGCCCAACAGGTAGCCAATCAGATTGAGAATCTGCGGCTGCTGTCTGAAACGGAGCGGTACCGTGAAGAGGCTGAAGCGGCTATGCAGCGGCTGACACACGAAAACTGGGAATCCTTCACCACTGAGTTAGACGTTGCCGGGTATATATATGACCAGACGCAGCTTCGTCCGATTACTGAGACTGTTGGAGAAATGGTTGAGAAGGAAGAGGTCGTTGTTCGACGAGACTTGATGGTGCATGGCGAATCTATCGGCCAGATAGAAGTAGATGAGGCGGCAGCCCTGAATGAAGAGACGGAAGAGTTGTTAACGGCCGTTACCGCTTCCCTCAGCGCCCATTTGGAAAATCTGCGCCTGACAGAGCAGACGGAAAAAGCTCTGGCTGAAACCCGGCGCCGTGCTGAAGAGACGCAGGCAATTAACCAGGTAGCTGAATTGGTATCCCGCCAGACAGACAGGCAGCAGATGTTAACGGCCGTGTTAGAACAGATCAAGATGCTTGTACCTATAGATGCCTTTTTGGTGGGCTTCTACGACGCCGGGCTGAACTTAATTGAATACCCGTTTGTATATGATGATGGCGAAATGTTCCAGTATGCGCCAACTGCGCCCCGGCCGGAAAGCCGGGTCATGGAAGCGATCCATACGGGTGAAATAATCCTCCTGAATCGAACGCCGGATGAGGTGGCCGCTTTAATAAAAGAAGGCATGGCGGGCACATTGGGGCAGGAACAGAAAATATCGGCCACCCTGCTTTATCTGCCGCTGCAAGTGGGTGAGCGGATTATGGGTGTTTTATCGGTGCAAAGTTATACGCATAATGCTTTTTCTGAGGCAGACGTTTCGCTGATGTCTGGTATCGCCAATTATGTGGCTGTGGCTTTAGACAACATCCGCTTGCTGGAAGAAACTGCGGCACGGGCAGAGGAAGAGCGACTGGTCAACGTTATCACCCAAAAAATTCAGCGAACGGCAACGATGGAAAGTGCGTTGGAAACGGCCGTGCAGGAATTAGGCCAAGCTTTACAAACTCGCTACATGCAAATAGACCTGAATCTAAAAGCAAACGAAAAGGACACACCGGTTTCAACCGTCGTTGTTGATAATTAATCGGAGATTTTAATATGACAACTCCCAACCTCCCCTCTTCTCGACAATCTACTCAAGAACAGGGCGATGAGTACAACAATTCCTGGCTTGGCAGATATTATGCCAATCTTTCCCTGCGTTCCAAGCTAATCGCCAGTTTTGTCCTCATCGCTTTGGTCGGCGTCATTTCGACTTATGGGAGCTATCAGATTGTTACAAGGCAACTTGTAGAGAATGTTATACCCAGCCAGCGAATTTTTGAACAAATTGCCTGGAAATCCCGGACGGTACAGGCTGAGGCACTGGAATTTGTAAGCACCGGGAACGAAGAGACGATCTCTGAATTGACTGAAAGTATTGCTGAACTTAATGCTTCAACGGCGCAGATAATCAAGCTGGCTGATAATCAAGAGGAAATGAATAGTTTCACAGCGTTGAGCGAAAATGCTGCTGAAATGGCCAATCTGGCCCAAGCTATAGTGGAATCGCATGAGCAAACATTAGCAGCATTGGAAACATTGGAAACGTCAGAAGGAACGATGGAAACACTGTTTGACCAAGCGCAGGCCGTCATTGATGCAGAGATCGCCAGGAATATCGCTGCCGGAAATATTGATGAACTTGAGACAGATGCGATTCCTTCACAGGCTCTCGTTACCGATTTTCGCGTCGGCACACAGACATTGCTTTCTGAAGCATTAGAATTTGTGGCCAGGGGCGAGTCAAGTACCATAAAAGAATTTGAGGAGACGGGGGAACGACTCGATGTGGTTCAAAGCGGACTGGCAGCAGTTTTGGAACCGGACGAGCCGGGAGAAGGCGATTTGGGCGCACAAATAAACGAGACAAAGGAAGAAATTAAAACTGTGGGCCAGGCGGTCATTGAGTCGCACACGCATACGTTGGCCTTGCTGGAACAATTCGAGGATGTGGAAGGCAACTTGAATACGAGCTTATCCACAGCGGAACAATTAATTGCACAAGATATAAGTGAAAGTATCGTAACAACAAACAGGGTTATTATCCTGTCCGTTATAATGATCGTAAGCATTTCTGTGGCCTTGGGTTTCTTCTTGTCCAACAGGATAACGCAGCCTATTTATCGTCTGATGCAGGCTGCTCAGAAATTGGGGGACGGTGATTTATCTGTTGAGGTGCAAAAGGAATCGAATGACGAAATTGGCACGCTGGCTACTGCTTTCAACGACATGAGCAGCCAATTGCGAGGAACGTTAGCGAGCTTGGAACATCGCAATCGTTCAATTGAAACGGCCGCCGAAGTTGGCCGCCGCCTATCCACTATTCTAGACACAGAACAATTGACAACGGCAGTGGTAGAACAGTTGCAGGTTGCCTTTAATTACTACCATGCTCATATTTATCTGTTAGATGAGGCCGGGAAGAATTTGGTGATGGCTGGCGGTACTGGGGAAGCTGGGCAGACAATGTTGGCTGAGGGACATAAGATTCCAGCAGGTAAGGGCTTGGTGGGTCGGGCAGCGGTGCTGAAAGCGGCTGTTCTCGTCCCCGACGTTTCTCAGGAAAAAGGTTGGCTACCGAACCCCTTATTGCCCGACACTAAAGCAGAAGTTGCTGTTCCTATTATCCAAGGCGACCAGGTATTAGGCGTCCTGGATGTGCAGCACAATGCAGCGAACGGGCTGCACCAATCTGACGTTGAACTGCTGCAATCTATTGCCAGCCAGGTGGCGATTGCTTTGCAGAATGCCGCCCTGTTTGAGCAGCGCGAAACGGCACTGGCGACGGTGCAGGAAGAGCAAAAACGGGTTCAGACCGTTTTGGAATCACTCATTACGCCCATCGTCATTTCCGGCGTGTCTGACGGTGTGGTGCTTTATGTAAATGATCCTTTAGCAGAGATGATCAGAATGTCTCGTGAAGAGTTGATCGGTCACATGACGCCTGACTTTTATGCCCGTCCGGAAGACAGAGAGCCTTTCTTAGCGGAAATTCGCCGGAATGGGTATGTTGACAACTATGAACTTCAATTAAAACGATCTGATGGCAGCCCGTTCTGGGCGCTGGTTTCCGGCCGGATTATCAACTACCAAAATGTGCCGGCTCTTTTGACCACCCTGCTCGATATTGAAGATCGTAAACAAGCCGAAGGCGCCCTGGACAAGCAAGCCAACGAACTGGCTACGGTGGCTCAGATGAGCGTCATTACCGCCACGATTCTGGAATCCGAAGAACTTTTGCAAGAGGTGGTTGACTTAACCAAGACTCGGTTTGGTTTGTATCATGCCCATATTCACTTGCTGAATGAGAGTAAGGATACACTGGTTTTAACAGCAGGCGCCGATGATGTGGGTCGGAAGATGGTAGCTGAAGGCAGGAGTATTCCCTTGGCGGCCGAAGATTCGCTGGTGGCAACTGTCGCCCGTACCGGGCAGGGGGCTATCCGTAATTACGAAACTGCGGCAGAAGGGTTTATGCCCCATCCTTTGCTGGCTGAGACTCGTTCCGAAATGGCTGTAGCTATTACCCTGGGTGATGAACTATTGGGCGTGCTGGATGTGCGATCAGATGAGCTTGATTATTTCCATGAGTCTGATATGCAGACTTTGACGACATTGGCATCACAGGTGGCTGTGGCCTTGCAAAATGCACGCTTATTCGAGCAGTCGCAAAAAGCGCTGCGAGAACTGGATGCACTTGCCCGCCGCCTGACGCATGAAGGTTGGGAAAGTTATTTGGATACGGCCGTATCCGACGCGAATTTTATATACGGTTCACCGCCAGAGGACAATAATGGCGATGTTGCCCACAAAATAACCCTGCCGTTAGGCGTACACGGAACAACAATTGGCCAACTAACTATGGCTGGACCGCAAGCGATGCCTGATAAAGCAGCCCGCATTGCCGATGAAGTTGCCCAACGACTCAGCGCCCACATCGAGAACCTGCGACTCACGCAGCAAATGGAGTCATCTTTACAGGAAACGCAGCAGCGTACAGAGGAATTGACCATCCTCAATGAAATGAGCCGGACAATGGCCGTGCAGACGTCCATTGATGGGGTTGTTAAAACTGTATATGACCATTTGTCCCGGCTGATGGATACCACTGATTTTTACCTTGTTTTATACGAAGAAGAAAATGAAGAAGTGGTATTTGTGTTAAATGTATCGGGTGAAGAGATGCGTTGGTACGCAGAGCGCCGCCAAGCCGGAGCAGGCCTTACGGAATATATTATCCGCCACCGCCAGCCCATACTTATGTCCGATAATGTAGACCGGCATCTGGAAAAGATGGGCATTGTCGCCTATGGCAAGCCGGCTGAATCGTGGTTGGGCGCTCCATTGATAGCCGGTGGGCGTGTCCTGGGTGTCATTGGTTTACAAAGTGATACCGTACCCGGCCTTTACAATGAGCAGCATTTGAATTTGTTAACGGCCGTAGCCAACCAGGCGGCTATTGCTATCGAAAGCGCTCGTCTGTTGGAAGAAACTACCACGCAGGCTCAGCGAGAGAAAATTTTGCGCCAGATCACGACCCATGTCAGCGCGGCTGTGGATGCCGAAAGCATCTTAAAAACGGCCGCCAAAGAAATCCAGCGTGCCTTTGGCGTCGAAGCCTTTGTTTATCTTGATGATTCTCAGATCGTTACAGACCACTCCGGTAACGGAGGACAGGTGGAACCGTATGAATAACCTTAATTCAGATTTGCAGAAGGGTAGCCGATTCCGGGCGATGGGAACGAAACTCCGGAATGGCTGGCAAAAGTTGACCGCCCCTTCCGACAAAATCACGGATGTGGCCGACCGGCAGCAGGCTCAACTCTTGGCTTCCCTGACACTTGTGTTGGCTTTGGGCAATATATTCGGGGTTATGACGACAGTAGCTGTCGGTACCTTGATTGGGTTTGTCCCATTGTGGAGCATGTTGGCGATAACGGCCGTTGTTCTCTTGCTCGCCTATGGTATTAGCCGCACTTCCAATTATATATGGGCTGCTGTAATTGCTGTTGGAATCTTGTTACTGCCTGCATTTATTACGTTTTTTAATCCGCCACAAAATGATTACGAACTTCTATCCACCTATGTTTGGTTAATAATGCCTTTATTGTTGGGAAGCCTTTTCTTTTCTTATCGGGGGCAGGTTGCTTTAAGTCTGGTGGCTGTTTCTCTCCTGTTATTACTTCCCATTGCTGTTCCAACGTTTGATTTGAGTGTAGGACAAGTAGCTAGTTTTCTGATTATTGCTGCAGTAATTATTTTGTTTGTTAAATACCAAAGAGAGCAAGTAAATAAAACTCGGCGGAAAGAATTGATTGCTTATAATCAAGTATTACAAATAACGCAGGCTGTTACTGAAAATATACCCGGCGTTGTTTACCAGTTTGCCTTACGCCCAGATAACTCTACCTATTTTCCTTACATCAGTAAATATGTTTACGATATGTTGGGCTTAGACCCTGATCTTTTGCAGGAGAACGGCGAACCTTTATTACAATTGATACATCCCGAAGACAGAAATGAATTTGATGAATTATTGGCCCAATCGGCGCAAAATGGCGCCTCATTTCATTGGCAAGGGCGTTTTCAATTGCCGGATAATCACATTGTTTATGTCCAGGCCAACGCCAACTTTCAGTCTCAACAGGGTGGTGATAATATTTTGTGGAATGGCACTCTTCTGGACGTAACAGAACTGGAGCAGGCGTTAACAGAGCTGGGGCAGGTTCTAACAGAGCGGGAGCAGGCGCTAACAGAGCGGGGGCAGGCTCTAAAAGAAGTGGTGGTAATGGAAGCGCGTGCTCAGGCTATCCTGGAGTCTGTAACAGTGCCATTGCTTATTTCCAGCCTGGAAAGTGGTACTGTTTTATATGCCAACCAATTATTGTCTGATATGGTTCGTGTGCCTCTAAATGATTTAATTGGGCAACTGACGCCTGATTTTTATTTTAATCCGGCTGACAGGCCAACATTACTGGCCCGTATTCAGGAATATGGGCATGTGTCTGATTACGAAATCCGTCTCAAAAGAGCGGATGGAGAACCTTTTTGGGCCTTGATTTCCATACAGATTACCGATTTTCAGGGTACGCCGGCGCTTATCACAACATTGTTGGATATTGAAAGCAGAAAGGTGATGGAACGCCAATTGGTTGAGCGCGTGCAACAACTCAATTTGCTTAATGAAATCGGCCGTAAAGCAGATGAAACGCCGTCTATTGCCCGTTTCTTACAATGGGTTGCTGAACATATTCCCCCAGCCATGTCATACTCTGAGGATTGTGTGGCGGCTATTTCTCTCGATGATGCTGTTTACGGTGCGGTGGAGGCCAAAGAATTACCGCGTCATATCATTGAGGAGTTGCGCTTGAGCGGTGATCAGACAGGACGCATTTATATTGCCTATACTCAAAACCATGAGTTCTATAATGCTGAAAGCGCTTTTATAAGCGATATTGGCCGGCGTGTCAGCAGCTATATCGAAAACCAACGGCTGGTAGAAGAAACGCAGGTGCGGGCGGCGGAACTACAAATTGTGGCTGAAGTGGGTACAACGATTGCTGCTACCCGGAACATACAGCAGCTTCTCAATAACGTGGTTGAACTGACAAAAGAACGGTTCCATATGTATCATGCCCAGATTTATTTACTGGATCAGGTCAATAACGATCTGGTCTTGTCGGCTGGCGCGGGTAAAGCCGGCCAGCAGATGGTGACTGAACGACGTGTCATTCCTCTGCAAAAGGAGCAGTCCTTAGTCGCTCAGGCTGCCCGCACCCGGCGCGGCGTTATTGTGAATGACGTGCAGCATGAACCGGGCTTTTTGCCCCATCCATTGCTGCCGGAAACGGCCGCTGAAATTGCTGTGCCCCTGGTTTTTGGCGAAGAAGAACTGCTGGGCGTGTTGGATATTCAGTCAGATAGCCCCGGTTATTTCAATACAGGGCATATCAACATTTTTACCACGCTGGCTTCGCAGGTAGCCATCGCCTTGCAGAATGCCCGGCAAGCAGAACAAACGCAGGAAGCCTTGCAGGAATTACGTGCTTTGCAGCAGGTGATGACCGGCGAGGGTTGGCAGGCATTTATGACCAATCCGGAACGTTCCGTAAGTGGTTATGTGGCTGTTGACCAAAATCAGGTGCAGCCGGTCAGTGAAGCCATCCCTGCCAATGGGGACAGTGACGACGTATATGTAGTCCCGATGACCGTGCGCGGCGTGCCTATTGGCGGTTTGGGCATCAAAAACGGTGATGCCTTGTCGGAAGCAGAAAAAGGTCTGCTGGACAATATCTCGCAGCAGGTAGCGGAAGCGTTGGAACGGGCCAGATTGTTTGAAGAAACGGAGATGGCGCGTACTCAGACGGAAGCTTTGTACGCCGCCAGCGACCGGATTGCCCGTGCCGAAACAATTGAAGATGTTTTGCAGGCATTGGTTGATTCAACTGCTTTGCAGCGGATGGACCGGGTTAGCGTTATGCTGTTTGACCATCCGTGGCAGGATGAGATGCCCGAATTTATGACGGCCGTTGCTGTGATAGAGCAAGCGGAAGCGGAAATGCCCATGCCGGCAGAGTTACGTTTTCCTCTGGCGCAATTTCCGGATATTGGCCACATTTCTCGTGACGAGCCGCTTATTACTGAGGATATGGCTTTAAGTGAACGAATAGATGAGCAAACCCGTGAATTGCTTGTAGATATGTTGGGGATACGGGGGGCTGTTATCTTTCCTCTGGTGGTTGCCGGTCAGTGGATTGGTTTATTGGCCGGACAGTCGAAAGATGTGTTACACATTGATGAGATGGAAGTAAGACAGATTGAAAACTTGACAGACCAGGCGGCTACAGCTATCCAAAACCAACGTTTGTTGGCAGAGTCGCAAGAACGAGTGCAGCAGGAACAAATTCTGCGTCAGGTTTCGGAGCGGGTGTATGGCGCTGTGGATGCGGAGTCTGTTTTGAAAACGGCCGTACAAGAAGTCGGCCGTACGCTGGGCTTACAAGCATTCATTTATCTGGACGAACCTCAATTCAGCAAGCCTCAGACAAAAGAATTGCAACCAACTAACGGTGATAGGTAATAGATCATGGAAATTATAAACCCACAACCAGAAAAAACATCACCTGAAGAGGAACGCACTCGCCGAGCGTTTTTCCTGATTTTGACTTTAAGCATTATTACGGGGATTGCCGCATTCCTGGCTCTGCTTCAGGATTTGGTGACCGGAGATAACCCCGGCAAATCTATTGCCGCCGTTGTAATTGCTCTCCTTTGCTTCGTTGGTGCTTATCTGGCTAAGCGTGGCCGAGTGGTACTGGC
>JAJRTP010000362.1 GCA_024278255.1 Chloroflexota bacterium
CATCGGTGAGCAAACAGGCCGGCAGCAGCTTCAATGCTGCATTTTTGTTGCCACTGGCGGTAATCGTACCGTGCAACGGCCGTCCACCTTCAATGATAAATTTTCCCATCTTTATCCATCCTCTTCCCAGGAATAGTTTAAGTGGGGGTGATTGTATCGGGGCAGTTAGGCACAAACAACTACGACTTATCTACGAATCATAATGAGTACAACAGATAGAGGAAGGGACAGATTTTCCCGACCGTGCATATCTGTTTCTTCCCCAATCTGTTGTAATCTTTCTCGCCGGTAACCTGAACTACGCCACCAGCTTATATCTTTGCAACACCTGCTCAATCGTTTCCGACAATTCGTCAGCCGAAAATGGTTTGGGCAATGCGGCGTCCGACAAAACATACAAATCAGAAGCCACATTTGAGCTGCCGTCAGAAATAGCAATGATGGGAATACCTTTCGTGTCTGGCGCTTGCCGCAGTTTTTGCGCCGCTTCATACCCATTCATGTAAGGCATGTCCGCATCCATCAAGATCAAATTAGGTTTTTCTAATTGGGTCAGGGTGATGCCTTCCACACCGTCTTCGGCTTGCAAAATTTTCCAATCGGGGAACTTGTACGCCAAATAATCAGCCACAACCGCGCGCACGGCCGTGCTGTCATCCACAATCAACACAACACTCATCTCACTCCTCCAACTTCTTAATTGTTCAAGATGCGTCTTCTAGTACCAGGATACTATTAGTATCGTCTAAAACACGACCGTAAACTATGCACCCTTAAACGAAAAGTGAGACGAAAATTCACACAAAAAAAGTAAAAAGATTTACAGTCGGATGACAACCACCTTTGCAATGACTGTCATCTCCCCAACACCTCCCGCAATAATGGTTCAATCGCCCGCAAAGCCTGACCCCGGTGGCTGATTTGATGCTTCTCGGCCGAATCCAGTTGAGCCATCGTCAGCCCCCGCTCCGGCAGGTAAAAAACCGGATCGTAGCCAAAACCGTGGTCGCCTACGGCCGTTTCCCCAATCAGCCCCTCACACACACCATCCGATACCCCCAGCAGTGCCCCATCCGGCCCCGCCAGAGCAATTACGCAGCGAAAACGGGCCGTCCGCTCCGGCGGCGGCACAGCCGTCATGTTCCGCAGCAGCAGTTGGTACCGCGCCTCATGCGTCAGTCCTGCACCGCCATACCGCGCCGTGTAAATGCCCGGTTCCCCGCCCAGCGCATCCACCTCCAGCCCGGAATCATCCGCCAGCGTCAGCAGCCCCGTCTCCCCGGCATACGTCCGCGCCTTAAGAATGGCATTCTCCCGAAACGTCCGCCCCGTTTCCGCCACGTCCAGCCCCACACCCACATCATCCAGACTCAACCACTCAATCTGCAAATCCGCCAACATCTCGGCAAACTCCCGCACCTTGCCCTGATTGTGCGTTGCCACCAATAATTTTTGTGTCATTCTGCCTCCAATCTCCATTACCCTTTAATCAAATCTAAACCTTTTTCCCCTTTCTTTAAGGGTATGCTATACTCCGATTTCCACAAAATTTTACGCAAATGAGAGGGTTACCATGAGCGAAAAACATCACCCTTCTCGACTGCGCTTCAACTTTGGCTTTTTCCTGGAAGCCCCGTTAGGCACCAGTCGAACTTACGAATTGAATTATCCTACCATCCAGGTAGATGAGCTAACATTAACACCACTGCAAGGCGACTTTACGGCCGTGCGCACCTCCGAAGGCGTCTACGTCACCGGCCAACTGTATACCATCCAACATACTCCCTGCACCCGCTGTCTGGAAGACGCCGTCATCGAAATAGATATAAACCTGGATGACCTGTACTACTATCCACCTGACACCACACCCGAAGGCGAATATGCTCTGGGTGAGGATGGCTATATTGATTTGGGGCCGTTGGTGCGCGAACTGTCCATTCTGGGCATTCCCCTCCACCCCCTGTGCCGCGAAGATTGTCAGGGGCTTTGCCCCCAATGCGGGCAAAATCTCAACCAGGGCCAATGCGAATGTGAAATTGACAACATTGACCCCCGGCTGGCTGTTCTAAAGGAGTTATTGTCTGAAGACGTGAAATCATAAAATGTGATAACGTGATTAACCTCAACTTAATCACGTTATCACCCATCACGAATCACACACCACACATTATGTTTTACGATACCGCAAAAATCTACATCCGCAGCGGCGATGGCGGCGATGGCATGATCGGCTTTCGCCGCGAAAAACACGTGCCTCTGGGCGGCCCCGATGGCGGCGACGGTGGTCAGGGCGGTGACATTATTTTCGTCGGCAACCGTCACCTGAACAGCCTCTCCCGCTTCAATCGCAACATCCATTACAAGGCCGGCAACGCCAAACACGGCAATACCAAAAAACGGTACGGGGCCAACGGCGAAACCTTGCGCATTGAAGTCCCCGTCGGCACCATCATCCGCGATGCCGAAACAGGGGAACTGCTGGCTGATATTATCGCCCCGGATCAAGAAGTAACCATCTTGAAAGGCGGGCGCGGCGGCCGGGGCAACATCCATTTTGCCAACAGCGTCAACCAGGCCCCCCGCATTGCCGAACGAGGCGAACCGGGCCAGGAAATGTGGCTCACGCTGGAACTCAAGCTGATTGCCGACGTAGGCATTGTGGGCAAGCCCAACGCCGGCAAATCCACCCTGCTCTCCGTCGTCAGCGCCGCCAAACCGAAGATTGCCAGTTACCCCTTCACCACTTTGCAGCCCCATCTGGGCGTGGTGCAGGTGGATGAATACGAGACAATGGTGCTGGCAGACATCCCTGGTTTGATTGAAGGTGCCGCGGGCGGCGTGGGGCTGGGGCATGATTTCCTGCGCCACATCGAACGCACCCGCGTCCTGATCCACCTGCTGGACGGGGCCGCCCCGGAACCGCTGGAAGATTGGGCGGCCATCAACCAGGAACTTGCCATGTACGACGTGGCTCTGGAAGAACGGCCGCAGCTTGTCGTCCTGAACAAGATGGATTTACCGGATGCCATCGCCTGGGAACCGATTCTGGAAGAAGAGATTACCAAAGCGGGTTATCCCTTCATGTCCATCTCCGCCGTCACCGGGGAGGGCGTCCAGGCCATGCTGCACCGGGTCAAACGCATGTTGGACGAAACGCCGGAAGCAGCGCCTATCACAGACGAAGTGGTGGTGATTGCCCCGCCGGAAGATGAGTCGTTCTGGATTGAAAGGGTGGCGGATGGCTGGCGGGTTCACGGCCGTAAAATCGAACGTATCGCCGCCATGACCTACTTTGAATTTGACGCTACGCTGCTGCGCTTCCAGAACATTCTGGAAAAAATGGGCATCACCCAGGCATTGGAAGAAGCAGGCGTGCAGCCGGAAGACACCGTTTACATTGGCGAGGCAGCTTTGGAATGGGGCGCAGAGTAAGCCACATTGGATTGATGGGTGGCACCTTCGATCCGCCGCATCTGGGTCATCTGTGGCTGGCGGAAACGGCGCGGGAGCAGTTGGGGCTGGACAGCGTCCTGTTCTTACCCGTCGGCCAGCCGCCCCACAAGGAAGACCAACCAGTCACGGCCGTATCCCACCGCCTGCAAATGACCCAACTCGCCATCCACGACATCCCCGCCTTCGTGCTGGACAGCAGCGACATCAACCGCCCCTGCCCGCACAGCACCGTCTCCCTGCTGCCCCTCATCCAGGCCCAACACCCCCAAGCCGAGTTGTATTTGCTCATGGGCAGTGACTCGCTGCGAGATTTCCCTACCTGGCACGAACCGGAAGCAGTCATCCGGCAGTGCCGTCTGGCTGTACTGCCCCGCCCCGGCGTGATACTGGATTGGTCTGAACTGGAAACGGCCGTCCCCCACCTCTATTCAGCCACCATCATACTCGACGGCCCCACCATGAACCTCTCCGCCACCGAAATCCGCCGCTGGATACGCGCCGGACACACGGCCCAAACGTTAACGGGTACGGCCGTGTGGCAGTACATCCGCCAGCACAATCTCTACGTGAAAACGTAATCACGCTTTCACGCATCACGCATCACGTCACCCCGCATCCCCCGAACTTTGTTGTTCCTTGCCCGACGCCTGCTGCCGCGGCAGGTAGCGCTGCATCTGAGAGATAGATACCTTGACTGTTTTGCGGCAGCTTGGGCAGCTCATAGCGTGATATTTTTGCTTTTTGTCTTTGGCTTCGGCCACGGCCGTACTCATATAGTCGCGGCTCAGGCTAAATGAATTTTTGCAATTGGGACAACGAACGTTCATAACATATCCTCCGGCTTCATATGAACGCATTGTACCATCAACTGGCAAGCGGTCACAAAAAAACGGCCGTATCCCGGAAGATACGGCCGTTTCGTACTGTGGGACGATTTTGAAAATCGTCCTACGAACAGTTACTCAGCCAGCAAATCCTCTATCAGACCATCACTCATTGCCAGCAAAACAGCCGCATCTTCCGGCGCTAGGCGTCCCCGCAGTTCCATCTTCCAGACAAAGCGGTTAAAGATTTGCATCTGCTTGGCCGCCGCATGATTCAGTCCCAATTGATACAACTGTTGGGACACAATCACCCGCACCCGCAGCTTGTGGGCGTCTCGTTGGGTGAGACGGCCGTCCGCCTCCATCGCATCCAGTTCTGCCAACAGCGTCTCGTACTGCTCATCAATCGTCAACGGCCGTGTCGTAAAGCTAAAGATCACCGGCACTTGCTGGAAGTTACCATTACTCACCTGATCCGCCACCGTCACCGTATACGTCGTCTCCGGGGTCAACGGCTGATCCGGCGTAAACGTCGTCGTGTCCGTGGCCGCGTCATAGCTAAAACTGCCGGGCACAACGCCATCCGGGCCACTCACCACAAAGGACGTTCCGGCATCCATCGGTAAACTCCAGCTTACCGTGATAAGTGCGTCAAATTTCACATCGGTGGCCCCGTCGGCCGGGCTGAATGCCATCACGATGGGATCGCGCCACAACTGGACAGCTTTGTTGTCATCCGAGCCATTGCCCCAATCGGTAGCCGTGTTGTCCACCAACTGTGTGCCATCTGACCCGTAACTGATAGTTACCTGCCGGTTGGTCAGCCCCACGATGCTGCCCCACGCTTCCACCGTCTCCCAGTTACCGCGGGTGAATTTGTATTCCAACTGCGTGCCATCCAGAATGTCCAGTGTGTATTCCCAGGTCGTGGCGTCCACCTGCGTCATGGGAACCAGACCCGGATTCCAGGGGCCGAAATCGTCAATGTTGCCCACGATGTAAACGGTACCGGGCGTGTAAGCCGGAACGCCAATACGGAAAGTCGTCGTAACCAGGCGCGGTTCGGCCGTACCCTGCACCGTATTCGAAGCTGCCGAGCGGTTGAAGCTGGTGTCGTAGGCCACCACATAGTAGTTGTACGTCTCGCCGGTGGTCACGCTGGTGTCATTGTAATCAGTGACGGCCGTATCCACCTGAGCGATACGGCTAAAACCGGGTGCAGCCACATTCTCCCGGTAAATCTCATACCCAGCCAGGTCGGCCTCGCTGTTCGCATCCCAGGCAATACCAACGTGCCCGTTTGACGTGCCCGTCAACGCCAGATTGGCCGGGGCTGCCGGCGGGGTCGTGTCACTGCTGGCAACCACGTCCAGACTGCCCGGATTGCCGTTCATTCCAGGGCCACTCAAATCGGCGTAGAACCAGGAATTGCCGCCATCGCTGCTGTAACGGGTCACGTAATCGTATGAGCCTAACTGATCCGGCAGCAGATTGCCCACGTACTCGTCATTGTTGCCCACATCGGCGTTGAAGGTCATATCTACCCACATCCAGCTATCGTCCGGCGTCGCCCCATCCGGGCCAAAGCCTACCTGAGCCAGCAGCCCTTCTGTGGGGCCGGGCTGGCTGGTCACGCCATCAATCCAGATTTGGCCGTAGATATTTTCCGTTGGCGTGCTGGTGCTGATGGTGTGGGTGATGCTGAGCGGCCACTGCAAGTTGTACCAGGCTCCGGTCAGGTCGTAACCGGGAATGCCGCTCACTTCGTTGGAGGGATCGCTCACCAAGCCATTGCCATCATTGCGGCTGACAACGACGTAGTAGTAAGAAGTGGCATTGGTCAATCCGCTGTCTGTGTAGCTGGTTCCCGTGATGTTGGCGATGAGTTCGTACCCGCCACCGCTGAGGGGGCTGCGCAGGATGTCGTAGCTGTCCGCCCCGGCTGCCACGCTCCAGGCCAGGTCAATCTCGCCGCTGCGCACGGCCGTCACCGCCAAATCAGTTACCGCTGCCGGAGGTGCAGCCAGCGGCGTATCCAGTACCAGAACCGCGCCGCTCATACCGGGCACGGCCGTCACCGTCAAGTCGCCATTGCCAGCCACCGTGTAACTGCCCCCGTTCAGCGCATCCACAAACTGGGCGCCAAAGGGCAGGTAGCCGCTCACATTCACCGTCACGTCCTGGGCTGTGCCAGCCCGGTTGATAATGACCACGGCTGCATCTGAATAATCGCTGAGGAGACGGCCGTAAACATACACATTGGCCGGATCATCCACCAGCAGCGTATCAAAACTGCCGGTACGCAAAGCCGGATGACTGTTACGCGCCGCCGTCAACATCTTGTAATAGTTGCGCATATCATCCTGCGTGGCCTGACTTTGCAGATGAGTGTAGAACGGCGTGCCCGTCTCATCCAGCCAGGGGTAGGGCAGCCGGTTGTACGGATCGTCCTGCCAGGTAGAGCCATCCCAGGTCACCGGGCCGACCAGCCCCACCTCGTCACCGTAATAGATGGTGGGCGCGCCGGGCAGGGTCATTTGCAGCAAAGCCACCCCTTTCAACCGGGTCAGGGCATCGCTCCAATCGTAATTGGGGTTTTGATACAAGGATTGATCGTTGAGGCCGGTATTTTCGTCCAGCATGAACAGAGCGCGATTGGTGTCGTGGCTGCCCAGCAGGTTCATCATGGCGTAAAACGCTTCGGCCGGATACCGCTCTTCCAGATTGTGCAAACGGCCGTCCAACTGAGAAGGCGTCAGCGGCGTCAACTCGCCCGCCGAACTGCCTGCGTTGTGGTCATTATCCGTAAAGGTCGTGTCCCGCCAGAAGCTGAGGACGGCCGAACTGAACTGGTAGTTCATCGTGGCGTCCCATTCATTGCCTAACGTCCAGGCGGTAGCGATGTTCCATTCTTCACCCACAATGTAGGCGTCCGGTTTGGTGCTGTGTACGGCCGTGCGGAACCCTTCCCAATAACCATTGTTGGGATCATTGGTCACGCCGGGGTCTACGTCGCCGGCCACGTCCAGCCGCCAGCCATCCGCATACTGCATCCAGAAACGAGCAATAGCACTTGGGCCGCCATCATAAACGAAGTCGCGTACAGCCTGATTGCCACTGTCCAGCTTGGGCAGACTGTCAAAACCAAACCAGGATTCATAATTGGCGTCACCGGCACAGCTTCCTGTACCCGGCGTTACGGCCGGCGAGAAGAAATACCAGTCACGGTACTGGCTGGTCTCGCTTTCACAAGCCCCATCCGGAGCTGGATACCGGTTATAGCGGTCAAAATAGATGCTGTCAGAGGAAGTATGATTAAACACGCCATCCAGGACAACGTTGATACCCCGGTTGTGCGCTTCCGTGACCAGTGTTTGGAAGAGGGCCAGGTCGCCAAAGTTGTCGTCAATGAGGCTGAAATCTGTCGTGTCGTATTTGTGGTTGGACGGCGACTCGAAAATGGGGTTCATGTAAATGACGGTGACGCCCAAATCCTGCAGGTAATCCAGTTTATCCAGAATGCCCTGCAAATCGCCGCCGTAGAAGTTTTGGCCGTAAATCTCAAAGCAGCCATTCACGTCACGCGGATCGCAGAGAGGGGTATTCCAATCCGTCCCGTTGGAACGGACAATGCTGCCGCCGGGAATGTCGTAATGGAAGCTGCCGGCTGGCGTGTTGTTGGTCGGATCGCCATCCCGGAACCGTTCCGGGAATATCTGGTACATGATGCCGTTCTTGACCCAATCGGGCGTCTGGAAGGCGGGATCGTACATGGTCAACTGCCAGCTATTGTCCGGGCTGCTGCCATAAGTCTGGCCCCAGCCACCGGTACGGCCGTCGTCGTCCTCGTAGTAAGCGGTGCTGCTGCCATCCTGGGCAATAAAACGGTACCAGTAAATGGTGGTCTCACTGCTGACGGGCAGCGTAGCTTCCCAATAATCGTACTGGCTGTCACTGGCGGCCAGAGACATGTCCAGAATTTGCTGCGCGTTCACCCGATCATCCCAGATGCGTACCTGGGCATTGGTCAGATCATTACAAGCAGAACGAAGACGCAGGGTAACGGCCGTGCCTGTGGTCACAGCGCCGCCGGGAGTGCGGTACAACGTGTCCCGGCTGTTGTGGCCCAAATCATCCCACCAGATATTGTCATCCTGG
>JAJRTP010000363.1 GCA_024278255.1 Chloroflexota bacterium
CCATGATTGAGAAAGATAACATCCCGGTCAATCTGAAAAAACTTACCTAAATTTTGCATACACTATCCTCAAATGGGCCGCAGATAGTTTTTAGAGACAATCTGCGAAATCTGTGTAATCTGTGGTTTCAAAATTTGCTTTCAACCTTCCCTGTAGTTTACAATCGGTCTATGAAAAAACCGACTTTTACCCCCTACACCCAATATCAGGAATATCCCGTAGATGAGATGGAGCGGCGGGCGGCCGAATTTTATGCCGAAATGCAGCGGCGGCGTACCATCCGAGAGTATTCGGACAAGCCGGTGCCGCGTGATGTCGTGGAAAAATGTGTCCTGGCAGCCGGAACCGCGCCCAATGGGGCCAATTTGCAGCCGTGGCATTTTGTCGTCGTCTCGGACCCGGCTATCAAAAAGCGCATCCGGGAAGCGGCCGAAGTAGAAGAGCGCGAGTTTTATGAGCGGCGCGCCCCGGAAGCCTGGCTGGAGGCGCTGGCTGTCATTGGTACAGACGCTAACAAAGCCTTTCTGGAAAAAGCGCCGTATCTGATTGCCATTTTTGCCCAAAGCTATGCCCTGCGGGAAGATGGCGTGCGGGTGAAGAATTACTACGTACAGGAATCGGTGGGTATTGCTACCGGCTTTCTCATTGCCGGGCTGCATCATGCCGGTTTAGCCACGCTAACCCACACTCCCAGCCCCATGAATTTCCTCAACGAGATATTGGAACGGCCGTCAAACGAACGGCCGTATCTCCTCCTGGTGGTAGGCTACCCGGCCGAAGACGCGCAAATTCCCGTCATCAGCAAAAAGTCGCTGGATGAGATTGTGACGTTTATCGAGTAATGGGGATATTGGATAGAGTCCTTAATTTTTCGCCATGATTACAACGGATTTGGAAATGCAACAGATTTTTTCTGGTAAACGCATCTGTTTATTTCGCAATCTGTTGTAATCTCCCAAAGCGGCGAAAAATTCGTAACACTACCGATATTGGGTAATTTGCTGGTTACGGTGAAATGTTGTCCGGTGGACGGCCGTCTTCCGTTTCGGTAAAACAGGCGTCGCCGTGCCGAAACTGGAGGCATTCCGCTGCGGTCAGGCCGCGAACAAGCTGCCTGTGTGCTTGAGACAGCAGTTCTTCCAGCGTATTAAGCGGGTTGATTTGAATGGTGCTGTCTTTGCTGGCAGTGGTCAGAAATTGGTCGTCAGGGCTAAAGGTGACGGCCGTAACCGCCGCCGTGTGTCCCTGAATGGTACGTAAAATCTGGCCCGTTTCTGCATCCCAGAGACGGGCTGTTTTGTCCACACCCCCCGTTGCCAGCCGGGAGCCGTCCCTATTAAAAGCCACGTCCAGCACCGCCCCGTTATGCCCGGCAAAAGCCCGTACCAGTTCGCCGGAAGGGATTTGCCAGATGCGGGCTGTGCCGTCGTCACTGGCGGTCGCCAGGTAAACCCCATCCCGGCTGAAAGCGAGGCCGTTGATTGGCCCCTCGTGCCCCTGAATCGTGTTGAGGATATTCCCGGAAGCCGTATCCCACAGCGTGATGGCCGTATCCCCCGCCGCTGCCAGCAAACGGCCGTCCGGGTGAAAGGCCAGATCGCGCACCGGTTCCGATTGGGGCAGGGTGAGGGACACTTCCTCCGCCGCCACATCCCAAAGCGTGACACCATCTGCCGTGCCCACTGCCAAAATGGTTCCGTCAGGGCTGAAAGCTGTGCTGGAAACGGCCGTATCCTGGTCAAACACCGCCTGTAGACTTTCCGATTCCAGCAGCCAGATACGGACGGCGCTATCCTCACTGCCCGTTGCCAGGAGTGTGCCGTCCGGGTTAAAGGCCACGTCGTTGACCGCATTGTCGTGGCGGGCGAAAACGCTCACCTGCTCCCCGGAAGCGGCATCCCAAAGGATGGCGTCATTGTCCGCCCCACCGCTGGCCAGGAGACGGCCGTCCGAGGTGTAAGCCAGGCTGAGAACGGCGTCATTGTGGCCGGACAGGACGCGCGGTTCCAGGCTGGCGCGGGCAATCCAGATTTTGGCCGTGCCGTCCTGACTGGCTGTGGCGATGCGTTGGCCGTCGCCGTCGAAGGTCACGGCCGTCACCGGCCCATTATGCCCCGCCAGCGTAGAAATCAAGTCGCCCGTAGCCGCATCCCACACTTTTGCCGTGCCATCCCCGCCGGCCGTAACCAGGCGTGCGCCATCCGGACTGTAGGCTACCCCAAAAACAAAACCGCTGTGGCCGGCCAGGGTCAGCACCGGCAGCTCCTCCCGCCAGATTCTCACGTTGTTGTCCGCATAAGCCACCGCCAGATCGCCATTTTCCGGGTTAATGGCTATGCCATACACGGCTGAGGCATCACTGCCGGGGGCAACGGAAGTGATCGGTGTGCCCGTTTCCGTATCGTAAAGGACGACCAGGCCGTCATCCCCCCCGGCGGCAAATTGAGAGCCGTCCGCATTGAAAGCCACATCGTTTACCGGGCCGGCGAAATCAGTGCGGCGCAGCAGGGATTGGCGCGGTTGAATCTGCCACAAACGGGCCACGCCCCGCTCATATCCGGCCGCCAGCCGTTCCCCGTCAGGGTGATAAGCGACAGCCCGCGCTGCGCCGTCATCTTCTCCTTCCAGTGCCCATACCACCGTGCCTTCGGCCACATCCCAAATCAGAATCAGCCCATCGTCGCTGGCCGAGGCCAGGTGACGGCCGTCTGGTGAGAAGGCCAGATCATTCACCGTGGCGGTGTGTTCCGTCAGGTCGTGGCGCAGTTGGCCGGTCGCCGCATCCCAAATTTTCACGCTGTTGTCCAATCCGGCGGTAGCTACTGACTGGCCGTCGGGGGAGAAGGCTACGGCCGTTACCCAATCCGTGTGGCCGGCCAGCGTTACATCCTGCTGTGCAGCGCGTAAGGCCCGGTAAAGGGCGTCCGTCGCTTCCGGCGGGAGGGAGGGGTCATCCTCGGGGAAGATGAGAATAGCTTCCACCGAGAGCAGCAGGGCCAGTTGCGGGTCATTGTTCAACTGGTCAAGTGCGGCGGCGGACAACTCGCGGGCGGAAGCTACGCGGGCGCTGAGGTTGGCCAAACGGGCAGAATTGATGGCAATGGCCTGCGCTGTGGCCGCTTCGGCCGCGCTTTGTTGGGCGGCATCCCGTTCTGTTTCAGCGACAGCTTCGGCTGTTTCGGCAACGCCTTTAGCGGCATTGGCCGTGGCTGCGCTTTGGGCGATGGTGGTCGCGCCGGATTCGGCCGTTTGTTGAGCCGCTGCTGCCGTGGCTTCATTGGCTTCAGCCGTAGCCTGGCTGTCAATTGCCAGAGACGCGCTGCGACTAGCTATAAGCAGCGCCGCCAGGGTGATAATGGTCGCCAGGGTCAAGCCAATCACCAG
>JAJRTP010000364.1 GCA_024278255.1 Chloroflexota bacterium
AAAACCACCATGAAATCCACGAAATTCGGCTCGATTATTCAATTATAAAGGTACTCGAATCAACTCAATCTTGATTGAGTTTGGTTCATGTTGTCAAAAGTCCAATATGAAAAGCCTTCGGGTTTTTTCTTCTCAATTACTCAACTGTCCGCTGCCTTTTCACCAGGATTACAACAGATGAAGAAAGGAACAGATTTTTCTCCAAAAGAATTATCCGAGTCTCCCGGAAAAAGCCGCGGATTGTGCGGGTTTGCAGGATTTTTCTCTGGCAAATCTTTGCGATCTTCGCGTCCTTTGCGGTTTTTTCGGTAAAGTCATTATCTGTTTCTTCCCCAATCTGTTGTAATCTCCGAAAGTGAAGAACACTTCGTGAAACTAACCCAACTGAATAATCGTGGTGCTGAATGGCGGCAGGACGGGCAAAGGTTTGTACTCATCAAAGCCACCGCTGGCATTGGGTTCGGGGGCGGTAATGTCGCCTTCCCCCATAAGCAGCGTGGGGGTGATAGAACCTGCCAGCGGGCCTTCTTCCAGAGATAGAGCGTAATCATCTTGCTCTTTGCTGCTCAAGTTGATGAGGATGAGGACGGTTTCGTTTTCGCTGTGGCGCAGGGCAGCGTAGACACGGCCGTTACTGGTCAACACCTCCGCCCAGTCCCCCACCCGCAGCGCTTCATGCTCATTCCGCAACCGGATTAGTTGGCGGTAATGGTTCAGCAGCGAGTCCGGGTCGTCCGTCTGCAAGGCCACGCTGCGAGTCTGGTAATCGGGAGAGACGGCTTTCCAGGGACGGCCGTCGCTGAAGCCCACTTTGGTACTCTCACTGTCCCACTGCATCGGCCGGCGGATATTCTCATCCGGCTTCACCCCCGTCATGCCAATCTCCTCGCCATAATAAATGAAAGGCACGCCGGGCAAAGTCAGTTGCAAGGATGCCGCCACTTTTGCCTTTCCTTCATTTTGCTCCAACTGGGACATTGTACGGTTCATGTCGTGGTTGGCGATAAACGTGGCGTATTGCAGCGGCGGATAAGCCCGCTCCACCCGATCCATCTGGTCGCTCACCTGATTGCGGTAGCCGCCCTGGGTGCTGTTCAAAATCGCCTCAGACAAATCAAACTCAAAAGCCACGTCCACCTCATCCTGATCCTTGATGTACCGGGCTACAATGGAGGTGGGACTCCATATTTCAGCCACAGCAAAAGCGTCCGGATCATTCCCCTTGTACGTCCGGTAAAATTCCTGAAGCCATTCATGGTTGGGGGCAGCATTTTCCTGAATCTCGCCATTTTCAATCAAATGTTTAGCCCCATCCAGGCGAAAACCGTCTACCCCCATCTCGTTTTGCCAGAAAGTGACAATGTTCATCATTTCGGCCGTGACTGCCGGGTTTTCGTAATTCAAATCGGGCATCTGATCCCAAAAAACGGCATAATACCAGTCATCCCCTTCCTTGTGCCACACCTTTTGCCCCCAGGGGCCGCGGTAGCCGGGATTCTCGTCTTCCCAGATGTACCAATCCCGTTTGTCCGAATTGGGGTCGCCGGCTGATTCCACAAACCAGGGATGCTGCGTGGAAGTGTGGTTGAGGGGCAAATCAATAATCACCCTGATGCCGCGCTGGTGGGCTTCTTCGATGAGTCGCTGTAAATCCTCATTCGTGCCGTAATCCGGGTTAACTTTGTAGTAATCGGTCACGTCGTAGCCGTGGTAGCTGGGGGACTCAAAGATGGGCATGAGCCAGATGCCGGTCACACCCAAATCGTCCGTGGTCGCCGGGTCGCCGTCGTTTAAGTAATCCAGCTTTTCGATGATGCCGGTTAAGTCGCCATTACCGTCGCTGTCGCTGTCCTTAAAGCTGCGCACAAAGATTTGGTAAAAGGTTGTGTCGTTCCACCAGGGATAGCCGTCTGTGCCGTAAACGAAGGGATCGGGCGTGGCAGTGGGGAGCGGCGTGGGGGATGGGGCTGTGGTTGGCGTGGGGGGCACGGCCGTAGCCGTCGCCGGCACATTCGTCACTGTAGGTGCTGGCAATGTAGGTGCAATTTCCCCGCCACACCCCGCCATAAACAAACCAATCAAACCTGCAAACAACCAGCGCATCATCCGTTTTTTATCCATCCACAAATTCCTCGTTGCCAGAAACGGCCGTACCGACTATAAATCAGGCATATTGTATCTGTGAACAACCAACCCGCCACAAAGGAGACGCCATGCGCTGCTATACACCACAAAGGCAGGGAAACAACTCTCTTCCCCTCTTGTTCTCCGCGTCCTCCGCGTCTCTGCGGTTTTTATTATATAGGAGGCTGTATGTCTGAACTGGAAACGCTTTTGTACGAGGTAGAGGAAGCTACGGCCGTCCTCACCCTAAACCGCCCCGACCGCCGCAATGCCCTGAGCATGGCCCTGCTACGCGATCTGAACGCTGCCCTGGCCCAAGCCGCCAACGACGACGCCGTCCGCGCCATCCTCATCACCGGCGCGGGCAAAGGGTTTTGCGCCGGGGCCGATTTGGGCGACTTTCAGCAAATGCCCACGCCGGAGCAGGTGTACGAGACGGTCATCGCCAATTACACGCCGCTGATGAACGCGATTACGGCCGTGCCCAAACCAGTCATCGGGGCGATCAACGGCGCTGCCGCCGGCGCAGGCGCAGCTTTAGCCCTGGCCTGCGACTTGCGGGTGATGGCCGAAGATGCTTACTTGATGATGGCCTTCAGCAACATCGGCCTGGTACCCGACGCAGGAGCCTGCTGGTTTTTAGTCCGGGAAGTGGGTTACGCCCGTGCCTACCAGATGGCAGCGGAAGGGAACAAAATTGGGGCAGAGCAATGCCTGGCCTGGGGATTGGCAAACAAGGTGGTTCCGGCCAAGAAACTGCGGGAGGAGAGCCTGGCCTGGGCGCAAAATCTGGCGCAGCGGCCCACTTTGGCGTTGGGACTGACCAAACAAGCCCTCAACTTTGCCGCTGCACATGATCTGCCCGCGACAATTGAATTTGAAGCCCGCCTGCAAAAACAAACCATCGCCAGCCAGGATCACATGGAAGGGGTGATGGCCTTCTTGCAGCGGAGACCGCCTGAGTTTAAGGGAAATTGATACACGGATTTAACAGATCAAACGGATTTTCACGGATAAAAATCTGTGAAAATCCGTTAAATCCGTCTCATCCGTGTATCCATCAACCTTCGGTCAAGGCAAAAGCTCGTTGGACAACGGCCGTATCCATCCCAAAAAATTCCGCTACGGCCGTCGCCGGATCGCCGTCCAAATCATAATCGGTGCGGGTTCCCCAGCCAAACAGGCTCAATCGCCAGGGTGTCTCTTCCATATTAAAACGCCAGGGACGGCCGTCTACCATTTTATGCACAATCACCTTTTCCAGAAACAAGCCATCCTCCCCGTAATCGGCCGCCACCCGCGCCCGATAAACGTCATCCGGTACAGGCTGGTCAATGAGGGTGAAGGCGTTACGGCCGGGATGGGGAAAACGCTCGATCTGGTAACGGTTACGGCCGTCCGGCCTGACTGTGTAATGTTGAAAAGTCGTCACCCGGCGCGTCTCCCCATCCGGGCTGATTGGCAGCGGCGCGTACAAGGGCAATCCCACGTCAGCCAGCCATTTTTCCGCCCCCAGCCGGACGATGATGGCACTGTGGCAGCCGATTTTCTCACCCATGTTGTTAATGGTCAGATAGCCGTCAAAGCCCAACGCTTGTAGCAGAGCATAAAAGGCGTAATTGCTCTCAAAGCAAGTGCCGCCGCTGCCCATTGTGATAGCTTCCTGCCAAAATTGAGCAGGCCAACGGGGGCATACGGCCGTATCCATCACATCAGCCCGGCGCACAATGCGAAAAGCCGTCTCCCAGGGAACCGCGCGCGTGTAAGCCGCCACCAATTCAGCCAAAAACGAGAGGCTGGGTCGGGCCGCCCTCACCCCCAAATGAGCCAATACCCTTTCAACCAGTGAAGCAGACAGCAGACTTGACGACATGGTTTTCTCCTGAGCCGGAAAAGAAAATATACCGTATAATCTCAAATGAACCGTAAAGACGCAAAGAACGCAGAGGATGCAGATGATTGACGACTTTATCGAAGTAGGCACAGTAAAGGAAATTTGGCGCTACCCGGTTAAATCTATGGCCGGGGAACGGCTGGATACGGCGCACGTTTCCTGGTACGGGCTGGCTGGCGACCGGCGGGCTGCTTTTGTGCGGGATGACAACCACTCCGGCTTTCCCTGGCTGACAGCGCGACAAGCGCCGGAACTGGTGCGTTACGAACCCTTTTACGCCAATCCCGCCCAGCCAGACGAGGCCGCC
>JAJRTP010000005.1 GCA_024278255.1 Chloroflexota bacterium
TGCTGCTGCCGCTGGATATTGCCTTGCGCCGTCTGGCGGTGACGCGGCGGGATTGGGAACGGGCCTGGGCGGCGTCATTTGGTCGTTTGCAGCGACAGCCCGTCCGGCGGGAAGAGCGCACGGAGCAGGTGTCCCGCCTGTTCCAGGCGAAGCAGCGGGTCAAAACCGGATCTGCGCCGCCACAGCAAGAGCAACCTGCGGCCCCGCCGCCTGTTCAGCGGGAAGATGCGGTAAAAACGGCCGTCAAGCCATCTCCCAAAAAGCCGCCGGAAGGGAAACGAAAGGAAAAACGGCCGTCGCCGCCGCCATCCGGCTCGCTGGCCTCCCAATTACTGAAGAAAAAGCAGCAAAAACGGGATGAATAACCCCTTTCCGGCATATTCGTTGCCTAATTGACCCCATTTTCCTATTGAGACTTTTCTCCTACCGCGGAATACTACAAATACTTGGGAGCGGGGAATATTCCCCCCACATTTAAGACCTCTTTATTCATTTGTAGTATCGTACATTATGTACGGGGAGTTTACGTAGATGAAGCGAGCAATAGGATTAGCAGTTCTCCTCACAGTTCTCATGGCAGCCATTGGGTCACCCGTATTGTCCTCCGGCACAGATACCGTTATTGTTCAGGCAACTGACGCGGAAACAGCCGCCACCATCGTAGAAGCGTATGGCGGGCAGGTGAGCGAATCGCTAGACATCATTGATGCTGTCTCTGCCACAGTACCGCAGCGGACTATAAGTGCGTTGGAAGCGGACGGCCGTATCACCGTATACACAGACAGCCTGGCCGAAATCAGCAGCCAGCCAGAACGCCGCCGCAGCCGTCGCGCTCCGGAAGCAGACTTCCCCGAAGTTATGGGCGTAGATGAAGTCTGGGAAGAAGGCATTGACGGCGACGACATTGGCGTAGCCATTGTAGATACAGGAATCTCTCCTTTCAAGTGGAACTATCGTCGCGTTGCCGCCCGCTACGACGCCCTGGACGATGGCCCGCGCCGGCGGGACCCTAACGGTCACGGCACGATGATGGCCAGTCTTATCGGCAATTCTTATCAGGACAGTAACGGGTATATTGGCATCGCTCCCGGCGTCAAGTTTATTGATGTGCGCGTTCTGGATGTGGAAGGCAAGGGCACGTACACCGACATTGTGGAAGGGTTGAACTGGATTCTGGAAAACAAGGATGAATACAACATCCGCGTAGTGAATCTGTCGCTGGTGGGAGCCGTCAACAGTCCGTACTGGGCAGACCCCATCAACCAGGCGGTAGAAGAGTTGTGGGACGCGGGTATTGTAGTGGTAGCGGCGGCCGGCAACGGCGGCTCTGACCCGATGACCATTTCTGCCCCCGGCAATGATCCTTTCGTTATTACAGTAGGCGCTTTTACGGACAATTACACACCGGAAGACGAGAGCGACGACTACCTGACGCCGTTCAGCGGCGCCGGCCCCACGGAAATGGGCTTTATCAAACCGGACGTGATTGCTCCCGGCGCGCATATGTTGGTTAATACCAAAGCCAATTCCGCTTGGGCGAAGGAGAACCGGGATTTGCGGGTGCGCGGCCAGTATTATCAAATTGCAGGAACGTCGGCATCTACGGCCGTAACCAGCGGCGTCATCGCTCTGATGTTGGAAGAAAACCCGGATATGACCCCGAATGAAGTAAAGTATGCCCTGATGGCCTCCGCTCGCCCCGGCGTAAACAGTGACGGTTCACCCGCGTGGAGTATTTTCCAGCAGGGAGCCGGACGTGTTTGGGCGGAAACGGCCGTATTGGAAACCCCCGAAGGTGTGGCAAACGCTAACATGACCCCCGGCGAGAAATACGTTGGCCCTGTGGCTTATCAGGACGGTGCATTCATCCTCGTAGACGAAAACGGGCAGCCCATCGCTGACCTGTCCGGCTATTCCTGGTTGGGTGGCTACTCCTGGTTAGGCGGTTATTCCTGGCTGGGCGGTTATTCCTGGTTGGGTGGTTACTCTTGGCTGGGCGGCTATTCCTGGTTAGGCAGCGCCGACGGCTGGCAAGAATGGTCAGATGGGCAAGTATGGCAAAGTGGTTATTCCTGGTTGGGTGGCTACTCTTGGTTAGGCGGTTACTCCTGGTTGGGTGGTTATTCGTGGCTAGGTGGTTATTCATGGCTAGGTGGCTATTCCTGGCTGGGCCTGGAAGCTTACCCTGACTAGAAGTTTTGCGTCAACAAGGCGTTAATAATCGCAAAATCCCCATGATGTCCTATGCCTATCATGGGGATTTTGTTTTACAGTTAGGGGAATTTACCGCTAATAAGGTATGCCCTGCAACTTCGCACCTCACACTGTAATTATGCGAAGGGTTCGTTTTTATACGAACAGCATATATGAATAATAAACTGCGCCGCATTTATTCCTCATTACTCGCCATCACTGGGCTGGTTATTGTCCTGTGGGGAATTTTTCGGTTTCCTACCTATAACGATCCCATCATACTTTTGCTGCTACTGTTTTTCGCCATAGCAGTACAAAGTACAATGACGCCTCTGATTGTAGAAAATGTAGGCGTTTCGGTCAGCGGGGACTTTAGTTTTGCGGCCGTTGGTCTTTACGATCCTGTAACGGGCGCTATGATTGCCGGTATTGCCGAGTTTGGCCTTTGGTTAATCAGCCTCCGCTCCCGAAATCGCGGCTGGAAACTGGAGCTTGAACGGCTTGGCGTCAATGTGGGTATTCATACATCCTCCATCCTGATAGGCGGGCTTACCTTGTTCGCTATGCGTGACCTTCTTGGCGCTGACACCTTTTTAGGCAGCACGATCCCCTGGTTAGTTGGTGCTATCGTTACCGATCAAGTAAATTTCTGGCTGTTAGCCATTATTGTTTACTTAGCCAACGGGGTTAAGCCCCTAGAAATCTGGCGGCAAAATCGTTGGGCTGTACCCATGAATATATTGGTGCTGGCTATTGGCGGCGGGCTGATTTTCCTGGCAGTCAGCCAGTTTGGGTTGTTGGGACTGGCTATCTTTATTTTGCCGATTGTACTTTCAGCTTATACGTTCCGATTGACGGTGAACAATACGAAGAAGCAAATGGAAACGCTGGAGGAACAAGTGGCGGCCCGGACACAAGCACTGGCCGACGCCAATAAAAAGCTGGAAGAGCTGCACAAGGAAAAGAATGCGTTTCTGGCCGTATTGACGCATGATATGCGCACGCCGCTGACCAGTATTAAAGGGTACGCCAGCATTTTGCGGGATCGGGAACTGCCCCGCAATCAACAGGAAAAGATTGCCCGTGTTATTCTACACAGTCAGGATACGTTGCTGGATATTGTGAATAATATCTTGGAATTGGAAAAACTGGAATCGGGCAAAGCCCCAATTTTGCTGGAATCTACCAATTTTGATCTGGCCTTGTTGACGAAGGTGTCGGCCGACTCGTTGAAGGCACAGGCGGTGGAAAAAGGTATTTCGCTGGAATATGACACGGTACCTTCGCCCATTATGCTTACGGCCGATATGAATAAAATCCAGCGGGTAATTCTGAATCTGATTTCCAATGCGATTAAGTACACACCGGAAAACGGCCGTGTCCAGGTACGCGCTTATGCCAACGGCCGGAACGACCTGGTAGAAGTAAAGGAGACCGGATACGGCAGCCCCGCAGACGAACTGCCAACCATATTTGACCGGTACAGCCGGGTGCAAAGCCACCGCCGCCTAGCTATTGGTACTGGCCTGGGGCTGGCCATTGTCAAAAGCCTGGTGGATGCGCACCATGGCGAGATAACCGTCGCCAGCAAGGAAAATGAGGGCAGTACCTTTACGGTAAAACTGCCCCTCATTCAGAATTAGAGATCGGCCGTTCTACTCCTAATCTTCTCTTTCACATTCGCCAAAAACGTTGCTGTCACCACATTATCCAACCGCACACCATCCCGACGCCGCACCGCAACTGTCTCAGCCTGCATTTCCTGATCGCCCACAATGAGCATATAAGGTACTTTCATCATCTGCGCCTGCCGGATTTTAGCTTGCATACGGTCGTCATTCAGATCAGCCCGGCAGCGCACACCCCGCTCCCCAAACATCTCCGCCAGCCGCAGGGCATAACCATGATGCCGATCCGTAAGTCGCATTCGTTTTTGCAAAACCGCCAAATCAGCCTCTTTGAAAGTGCGCAGCTTACCGGCCTCATCCATCCCCAGGTCAAAATCGTAATAAAACCCATGGCTCTACTGAAAAAAGGTGGTATAATAGTTGACATAATCTTGATATTTGGTAACTGAAACATGTTTCGTAAAAATAACACCCACCTCCAGCCACCTCTTTTGAGTTCTGTTCGTATTCTGCCGAAAAAA
>JAJRTP010000365.1 GCA_024278255.1 Chloroflexota bacterium
CCATGGGGAACTGGATTTACACCAACACGTACAGCACGACAGGCCCCGGCGGCTACACGGCCGGCATCCAGGGCTGGGAACCCAACCCCACCGTTCTCACCTATAAATCTACGGAACACAACATTGACGTGTACGTGGCTTTTATGAAATTGTACGAGGCCACCGGCGACGTTACCTGGCGGCAGCGGGCCATGCACGCCAAAAATTTCGTCGCCGCCATGTGGGACGATACGGCCGGGGTTTTCTACACCGGCACGAAGGCGGATGGCGTCACCATTAACACCGACGAACTGCCGCTGGACGTAAATACCTGGGGTTTCCTGGCTTTGGGCGAGGTGAACAAATACGGCCGTGGCCTGACCTACGTGCGCAACAACCATTACACCACCGACAACAGCAGCGGTATCCTGTTTGAAGGCTTTGACTTCAATACTGACCGGGACGGCGTCTGGTGGGAAGGGACCGCGCAAATGGTCACGGCGCTCTGGGCGCAATATTATTTGAGTTCCGGAACCACACAAACCTGGTCATACAACAACGCCGTCAAGTTTCGGGACGAATTGCGCCAGGCGCAAACTTCGGCCACGCGCAATAATGGGTTGGGCATTGTAGCTGCCAGTCCGGAACAGGTCTCAACCGGTTTCGATTTGCCTACTGGCGGCCCCTGGTATTACTTCAACCGCCTCCACGTAGGCGCTACTTCGTGGTTTGTTTTTTCCGAATTACAGTACAATCCCTATTGGGGTACTCCTTTAAGCCAGCACATCCCCTATGAAGGAGAGTACCATTAATTAAAGTAGTTGGAAGGGGGGCTGTTATTCCGACATAGAGTTCACAGATAGAAGTATCTGTGAACTCTATATTGACTTTTTCTGCCAATTCCTTTATGCTACGAGCAAGATAGTTGACGCATCAAGTATTTGGGCAAAAAGTTTATGACGGCAAGCTACGAACGCATTAAAACAGCTTATCTGCTCCTCGACGATGGCGACAATAATTTCCTGAAGCAGTATGATTTAACCCTGGCGCAGTTTTATGCACTTTCCTGGCTGCACGAATCCCCGCAAAATATGTCCCAATTGAGCGACAATATGCTCTGCGACCCCAGCAACATCACCCGCGTCGCTGCCATTCTGGAGCGCAAGGGGTTGATTACCCGGCAGCGCAACGAGCAGGATCGCCGGGCTGTCGATCTGAAGCTGACGCCGGCCGGAGAACGGCTTTACCGGGAAGCAGTCCAGGCCCACGAGGCGTATACCCGGCGGCGCATGGCTGTTTTAACGGCCGTTGAACAAGAAACCCTGACCGCGCTGCTGGACAAACTAATTGCCGGCCTGCGCCGGGAACTACAAAACCAGGCAAGTGGAGCGTGATGTCACGCTCTTTTTTTCTATTGACGTTCTTTTCAACCGCATAGGAGGTTCTGATGAAACCCAAAGTAAGCCTTGTTTTGGCCGCTCTGTTTCTGAGCGTCGGGGCAATTTTTGCCGGGACGCCCACGGCCACTACGGCCGCATCTGTAGACAGCAACGCTTCCTACAAAGGAGACGTCTGCTACCAAATTGTCACAGACCGTTTTTACGACGGCGACACGACGAACAATAATCCCGCGCAAAGCGCCGGGTTGTACGACAGCAGTCAGTCAAACTGGAAATTGTACTGGGGTGGGGACTGGGCCGGTATCCAGGCCAAGATGGCTTATTTGCGCGATATGGGGGTGACAGCCGTCTGGATTTCGCCGCCGGTGGATAACATCGATACGGCCGCTGTCTACAATGGCGTGCCCAACGCCGGGTATCATGGCTATTGGGCGCGGGATTTCAAAACGCCGGAAGAGCATTTTGGTTCCTGGAGCGACTTTGACAACCTGATCAGCGCCGCCCACGCCAACGGGATCAAGGTGGTTATTGATTGGGCGCCCAATCACACCAGTCCGGCCGACGTGAATAACGCCAGTTTTGCCGAAGATGGCGCGTTGTATGATGCCGGCAATTTTGTCGCCAGCTACAGCAATGATCCGAATGGCTATTTCCACCACAATGGAGGCATTACCAATTGGGATGACCGGTACGAAACGCAATACAAAAACCTGGCCGACCTGGCCGATTTGGAGCAAACCAGTCCTTTTGTCAACCAATATCTGGAAGACGCGCTGGATTTGTGGCTGGCGAAAGACGTGGACGGCATTCGTATGGATGCGGTAAAGCACATGACGTTTGGCTGGCAGCGCGCCTACAATGACAATATTTTGCAGGATAACGACCTGTACATTTTCGGCGAATGGTATCTGGGCGGATATACTGATCCGCTTTACGATGATAACGTCCGTTTTGCCGACGAGAGCGGCACGGCCGTACTGGACTTCTATCTCAACCGGGCCATCCGGGATTCTTTCGGCTACGGGCAATCCATGTACACGCTGGATAACGCCATCACCAAAACCGGCGGCGATTACAAATACAAGGAAAACCTGGTCACGTTCATTGACAACCACGACATGCCGCGCTTTTTAAGCATCAACAATGACCAGGGGCAGCTTCACCTGGCCCTGGCCTTTCTGATGACGGTGCGGGGCACACCCTGCCTCTACTACGGCACAGAGCAATATCTGCACAACGACACCAATGGCGGCGGCGACCCGTACAACCGCCCCATGATGAATAGCTGGAACCAGTCCACCACCGCTTACCAACTGGTCAACAAATTGTCCGCACTCAAACAAAACCAGCCGGCCCTGCAATACGGCGACCACCAGCAGCGTTGGATTAATGACGACGTGTACATTTACGAGCGGCAGTTTTATGATAATGTGGTTCTGGTAGCAATTAACAAATCTGCCTCCTGGCAGAATATCACCGGACTGTACACTGCCTTACCGCCGGGAACGTACAGCGACCAGTTAAACGGACTGTTGGGCGGCCACAACATCACGGTAAACAACGGCAGCGGCGGCAACAATCCCATCTCTTCCTGGTGGCTGGGGCCGGGGCGGGCGATGGTCTGGTCTTACAATCCGCCAGAACCGGCTGCGCCCCAATTGGGCAGCGCCGCGCCGACATTGACCCGCACCGGGAATACGATCACGCTGGAAGGGTTAGGCTTTGGTACGCTAAATAGCAACAGCCGGGTCTATTTTAAGGCTGGCGGCAGTCAATATCAGGCTAATATCGTTTCCTGGGAGACGCATCGCATCAAGGCGACGGTTCCGGCCGGCGTCCCTTCCGGCTTGCGGCAAGTTCAAGTGGTCACTGGCGGTGGCAGCAGCAACACGTATGACGTAATGGTGCTGGCAAACGAGCAAGTTCCGGTCACGTTCCAGGTGAATAATGCCAATACCGGTTGGGGGGAACAGGTTTACCTGACCGGCGATGCGTATGAATTGTCCAATTGGTCTACGGCCACCACGTCTGGGGGCAACAATCCGGTATTTGGCGGCGCGCTGGGGCCGGCCGTCACTTACAGCGGCTTTTATCCCAGTTGGCAATTAACAACCAGCCTGCCCTGCGGCACGGCCGTTCAGTTTAAGTTTATCAAAGTAGACAGCAGCGGCAATGTCACCTGGGAGGGTGGGGGGAATCACTCGTATACGACGCCGGCCTGCGGTTCCGGAGCGCCGGGCAGCGTGACGGTGAACTGGCAGAATTAAATTCGGCGCCAGGTTTGATTGAATCAGGCACGGGGTGTACGTTTGTACACCCCGTAACCGCTTAACCGCTGCCCCGCTATGGAACTGTCATTCTGTCGCCAAAGCTAACTCAATCTGAATAAAATCCCCGGCCGTCACTTGCAGGCTGCGCATCGGTTCCAGGTAATGTTCCGTTGTCAGGATACTGGCGTACCCCAACATCTGCTGGATTTGCCGCCTTCCTATAGTCGAAAAGATACGATTTTGCGATAAAATCGATAATTTCACAACAGACGCCACACGCTGCGGCGTGCTGCGCGTCATCAATCTTTACTCATATGTTCGACGAGGGCCGCCCTGGCTTCGTTGGCGCTGGGCAGAAACGGCCGCAGTTTTATGGACACATCCAGATTAGCCAGCATAGGCTGCAACAACGCCTGCAACAAGTTGTCTTGCACGTGAATTTCGTGCGGCCGCACATTGAGGCGGGAAAACATTTCCGCCGTCTTCAGGGGCACGGCGGCGTACATATCTTCTATGGCGGGCTGCGGCGTAAGCAGTTCGTGAGCCAGAATGAAAC
>JAJRTP010000366.1 GCA_024278255.1 Chloroflexota bacterium
GGGATGACCGCGACGCCGCCCTGGAGAGTTACCACCAGGCCCTGGAACGCTTCAACGCCATCGGCGACCGACTCGGCCAGGCCAACGTGCTGAAGGCGATTGGCGACGTGCAGCAGTTTCGAGATGACCGCGACGCGGCGCTGGAAAGCTACGGCCAGGCGCTGGAACGCTTCAACGCCATCGGCTCAGTACTCGGCCAGGCCAACGTTTGGCAATCACTGGGCAAACTTTACTTGCAGCAAAATGAGCAAGATGCAATCCAGGCGGGCTTAGAGATGCTTGACAAGGCATTGGCTTTGTACCAGGGAATTAGTGACCGGGTAGGGCAAACAAACATCTACACGTTCAAGGCCCGATGGCTTGCTGAGTACGGGCAATTTGAACAAGCCCTCAGTTTTGCAAAACAGGCACTGGAATTGGCATTGGCATTCATCTCTACGCATTCCTTTACTGAATGGCTGGCGGATTTTGTGCAGTCATTGGCAGAGGAGGTTGGCAAGGATGATACTACTGTATGATCTGGTTAAGTGGGAGGTAACAACAATGCCCCGCTTGGTAATTTGAAACTTTTCAATTATATGGGGCTGGATCAAGAGATTGGAATGTCGGCAGAAACATTCCGTGTTAGAGATGGAAAATTGGGTTTTGGAAGCGCATCCGCTGTCAGCTAGGCAAATGACTGTTACCTCACAACAAAACTTGTGTACCCAGGTTGTGCTTGCGGGCGTTTTGCAGGGCCAGTTGGCCGGCGGCGGCATCCTGGACAGCGACGCCGACGGATTTGAAGAAGGTGATTTGCTCCGGGTTGGTGCGTCCTGGTTTGAGGCCGGCGGCGATCTCGCCCAGTTCGGCGTAGATGTGTTTTGGGGTGATGAGGCCCTGCTCGATGGGGATGATAAGGTCGCCGGCTTCTTCCAGGGCGGCTTCTACGGAATCTACGACGACGAGGGCGCGGCGCACGGTGGCGGCGTCAATTTCCTGCATAGCCGGGGTGAAGGAGCCGACGCCGTTGACGTGTGCGCCGGGTTTGAGGTCGGCGGCGGCGAAAACGGGGGTGTGGGAGGTGGTGGCGGTACAAATGATGTCTGCTCCGCGCACGGCCGTTGCCGGGTTATTCATAATGCGGATCAGGTTGGGGATAGGGCCGACGCCTTTCATCTGCCGGGCAAAGAGGATAGCGTGGGCCTGGTTGGGGCTGTAAACGCGCACTTCCCGGATGTCCCGCACGGTACAGACTGCTTCCAGTTGGGTGCGGGCCTGGATGCCGCTGCCCAAAATGGCGACTATCGTGGCGTCAGGCCGGGCCAGCAAATCGGTGGCGGCCCCGGAACCGGCCCCGGTGCGGATGGCTGTCAGCGCGCCCCCTTCCAGAATGGCTAACGGCCGTCCTGATTCTGCCTCTAACACCATGACCAGCCCGTAAATCGTTGGCTCGTCTCGCTCTGTATTTTGGGGGAAAACCGACACTACTTTGACTGCCAACGCCTCGCTGCCGGACAGATAAGCGGGCATGGCCAACGTTACTCCGTCATGCGACGCTACATCCAGCCGCGCTCGTAACGGTGTTACCGCTTGCCCCGTAGACAACTGGGCAAACGCCGTCTTCATCGCGGCAATCGCCTCCGTCATCGGCAGCGCTCGCCGCACGTCGTTGGCTGACAGGATTCTCAATTGCATGCTCGTGGGAAGATTAGAGATTGGTCAATCTCCAATCTCACTCAATCCCCAAATATGCCTTTTGTACAGTGGGGTCCTTTTGCAGGTCTTTAGCCGAACCGCTCAAGACAATTTCACCGGTTTGCAGTACGTAGCCTCGATTGGCTATTTGTAAAGCTATGTGGGCATTTTGCTCAACCAACAAAATAGTCGTGCCGTTTTTGTTGATTTCCTCAATGGTATCAAAAATGAGATCAACCAGTACGGGGGCCAGCCCCATAGAGGGTTCGTCCATTAAAAGCAGGCGGGGGCGAGCCATGAGGGCGCGCGCTGTGGCTAACATTTGCTGCTCACCGCCGCTCAAGGTGCCGGCCACCTGCTTTTGCCGTTCTTCCAGGCGCGGGAACAGATCGTAGACTTTTTGCAAATCCTGAGCAATGCCGTCTTTATCATTGCGGTAAAAAGCGCCCATCTGGAGATTTTCCAAAACGGAGAGCTTGCCGAATATACCCCGCCCCTCCGGTACCATGGCGATTCCTTTGGAGATGAGTTTGTGCGGCGGGTATTTCTCTAAATCTTCGTCTTCAAAGGTGATGGACCCGGTGCGGGGGCGCATTAAGCCGCTGATGCAGCGCAATGTGGTGGATTTTCCGGCGCCATTACCGCCGATGAGGGTGACTATTTCCCCTTCATCAATGGTCAGGGAAACGCCTTTGAGGGCGTGGATGTTGCCGTAGTAAGCTTGAATGTTATCAACTTCTAGCATAGTCATAGAAGATTGCTCCTGTGCTGCGTGAAGGCGTGCGGCCTCTCACCTGGTCATGCCTCCACCTGAATCGTGGCGCTGGCGGCCGCGCCGCTGCCCAGGTATGCTTCGATAACGCGGGGATTGCTTTGGATTTCGGCCGGCAGCCCCTCGGCAATTTTCTGGCCGAAGTCCATGACGATAATGTAGTCAGAGATGCCCATAACCACACGCATATCGTGTTCGATGAGCATGATGGTGATACTAAGTTCGTCACGCAATCGCTGGATGAAGGCGGTGGTTTCGGCCGTTTCGCGGGGATTCATCCCGGCGGTTGGTTCGTCGAGCAGGAGGAGGTCTGGTTTGCTGGCCAGGGCGCGGCCAATTTCCAGCCGCCGTTGGTCGCCATAGGGCAGGTTTTTGGCCAGCAAGTCTCCTTTGCCGCGCAAGCCGATGAAGCGCAGCAGCCGTTTGGCTTCTACTTCGGCCGCTTCTTCGTCCCGTTTGGTGGCTGGCGTGCCTACGATGGCTCCGATCCAGTTGGATTTGAGATGGCGTTCTTCGCCAATCATCAGGTTTTCCAGCACGGTCATGTTGTTAAAGAGGCGGATGTTTTGGAAGGTGCGGGCGATGCCCATGCGGGCAATCTGGTCGGTGGCCCGGCCGTTTAATAATTTGTCGCCAAACCAAAGTTCACCGCCATCAATCTGGTAGAACCCGGTGATACAGTTAAAAACTGTCGTTTTACCGGCGCCATTGGGACCAATAATGCTAAAAATGGAGCTTTTGTGGACGTTAAAATCAAGCTTGTTCACGGCGACCAGTCCGCCAAACTGTTTGACCATTTTATTGGCTACAAGAATATCGTCTGACATAGTTTCATTCCTGAGAGGTGACAGTTCTTAAAGTCTGGCACCTGCATCGTTTAAGTTTCAGGGTCAATGCCAGTAGAAGGGAACTCCTGGCCATGACTCACAACTTCGGAGTGGGGTATGGTAACCTCCGGCCCGCTACCTTCATCCATCGCACTTTCGATTTCACGCTTGCGCACAGCAGAAGGCCACAAACCGGCCGGGCGCAGCAGCATGGTCACGATCAATAATGCCCCATAAAGCAGCAGCCGGTATTCAGCAAATTCCCGCAGTAATTCCGGTGTGCCGATGAGCAGGAAGGAACCGAGGATGATGCCGGGGATACTGCCAATCCCGCCGATGATGATGATACTCAACACGTTGATGGAGACGAGCAGGCTGAAGCTTTGCGGGAAGATGGTGCCCAGTTTGGCCGCAAAGATGGCTCCGGCCAGACCGCCGGAAGCGGCGCTGATGGTGAAAGCCAACAATTTACTGACGGTCGTATCAATGCCCATGGCGGCGGCCACATCTTCATCTTCGCGCAAGGCCATCCATTGCCGGCCGGTGCGCGAGGTGTTGAGGCGTATGAAAACGAACAGGGCAACCAAACAGGCGGCCAGAATGATGTAGTAAAATTCTTGCGGCCCGGCAAAGACAAAGCCAAAGAGGCTGGGTTTGGGAATGTCCAGGATGCCTTGCGGCCCGCCAATGAAGGGGGAGAGCCAATCAGACAAAGCTAAAATACGGATGATCTCGCCAAAGCCCAGGGTAGCGATGGCCAGGTAGTCGCCGCGCATACGCAGGACTGGCAAGGCCAACATGAAGCCGGTAAACATGGCAGCTAAGATGGCGATGGGAACGACTATCCAGAAGCCGAGTTCTGCCCGGCCCAGCGCCCCGGTGCTGGTCAAAACACCGGCAATGTACGCGCCGACGGCAAAGTTGGTCACATACCCCAGGTCCAATAACCCGGCCAGGCCGACAGCCACGTTGAGGCCAAGACCCATCAAGATGTACAGACCAACATTGTCTATGACTTCGCTGAGATAGGTGCCTAATATCCAGGGCAGGAAGAGCAGAACAATGCCGGCAATGCCCAGGGAGGCGCGCCGGATGTTTTTCTGTTTGGGCTGGCCCAGATTTTGGTAACGGATGCGAATACCGGCTTTGCGAGCCTGCCATAACAGGGAGATAGCGATGACAAGGATAAATATTAGTATGGCCGCAATGATAGTTAATGCGCCCTGCTGGAAAAACAGGCGCAGGAAGCCGCTGCCAAACAACGGCCGAAACACCAATATGATCAATTCGCTGAACATACCGATGCCCAACGTCCAGATCAGCGCCTGTTGAACAGATCGCCGCCAATGTTGGGGCAATAAGATAAGGGTGACGCTTAAGAGGCCGATGATGATTAGTACGGCCGTTAAAAGCAAACTCCCCCCAACTGTACCCTGGCCAAACGTCAGAATTTCCGCCAAATTAGGTGAAATATTGACAAACATGACCCGAATGTTGGTGTTTTCTGCCAGAAGAATCAGCAAAATCAGGGGGATAGCGGAAATAAAGCCAATAAGTGCCCCGTAGCCCAGAATAGTGGCGCGGGACATGTTATATTTCTTCGCTTTGCGGGCCACAAAATAGGCGATGCCAAATGTGGGTAATATCAAAAGAATTTCACCCAGAGTGAGGATACCGGCAATAACTTCCCGGCCGCTGAATGTTTCTACCATGCCTACGGCCGCAACATATCCGGCCAGAATACCGGCCAGTAAGCCCATCCTGGCCGCATAGCCGGTGGTGGTTTTGTCGCGTTCATCCAGAGGCGCAGATTGGCTGCTTTTTACTTGAGCAATTTCAGTCATAACTCACCTGCCTTACGCCTTTTTCTCGGTTAATTTCTCGCCCAGAATGCCCTGGGGACGGAAGATTAATACTAAGACCAGCATGGTAAAAGCAATGGCATCTTTAAGTTGGTTGGCTGCCGGAATACCCAATCCTTCCAACACCAGATTTGGGCCGACAGATTCGATGACGCCTAGAAACA
>JAJRTP010000367.1 GCA_024278255.1 Chloroflexota bacterium
CGCATCAATCGGGGCCTCATGCCGGAAACACCGCCCGATGCCCAGGATTTTTTCATCTTCGTCAAGCCGGAACCGGCTGAGGCGGCGGAACTGCTGGTGGATGTGGTAAAAAATCGCATCCCACTCAAATTTCACCTGGACCCGATGGATGACGTACAAGTGCTTTCACCCATGTACAATGGGCTGCTGGGGGTTTCCAACCTGAACGAGATGCTGCAAGCGGCTTTGAATCCGCCGTCGGCCAAAAAACCGGAGCGCAAGTTGCACGGCCGTACCTTCCGCGTGGGGGACAAGGTGATGCAGACGGTGAATAATTACGACAAAAATGTGTACAATGGGGACATTGGCCGCATTACGGCGATGGATGTGATGCAGCAAACAATCACGGTCAACGTTGACGGCGCGCCGGTGCTGTACGACTTCCTGGAAGCGGACGAACTGGTTCACGCTTACGCTATTTCGGTGCATAAAAGCCAGGGGGCAGAGTATCCGTGCGTGGTGCTGCCGGTGGCCACGCAGCATTACATGATGTTGCAGCGAAATTTGTTGTATACGGCCGTGACCCGGGCCAAAAAACTGGTCATCCTCGTCGGCACGCGCAAAGCCATCGCCATTGCCGTCAAAAACAACAAAACCACCCAGCGTCACACTGCCCTCGACTGGCGTCTCCAGCGATAAGGTGCATAATACGTGATGTGTGATACACGAGCAAATCACGTATCACACGTCACGTTATAGTTGGTTGCATTCCCCATGAATGTTCATACAATTTGGGTAGAATATTTTTAGGAGTAAAGGATATGTTGTCATTCTTGCCCGCTCCAATTCGCGGCGGGATAGCTATTATTGCATTGACGCTGAACATCATTTTCTGGTGTGTCCCCTTGCTGATCATTGCCTTTTTCAAATTGATTATCCCGATTCCTGCCTGGCGCGAAGCCAGCACCAAAATGTTGATTTGGATTGCCGAGAACTGGATTGATGTGAACAAGGCAACGTATGCTTTGCTGAACAAGGATGAATGGGATGTGCAGGGCGTGGAAAATGTAGCCGATTTGAGCCACGAGGAATGGTATCTGGTTATTAGCAATCATCAATCCTGGGATGATATTCTGGTGCTGCAAACGATATTTAACCGGCGTATCCCTTTCCTTAAATTTTTTATCAAGAAAAACTTGATTTACGTGCCCATTATCGGCCTGGCCTGGTGGGCGCTGGATTTTCCTTTTATTGAGCGGTATTCGCGGGAATATCTGGAAAAGCATCCGGAAAAGAAGGGGAAAGACCTGGAAGCAACGCGCAAGGCGTGTGAAAAATTCCAGACAACGCCGATCTCGGTGATGAACTTTTTGGAAGGCGGCCGTTTCACCCAGGCAAAATATAAACGCCAGCAGTCTCCTTACAAACATTTATTGCGGCCTAAAGCAGGTGGGATTGCTTTGGTACTGAATTTGATGCACGGCCGTATCCGCACTCTGCTCAACGTCACCATCGTCTACCCGGACGGCGTACCCTCCTTCTGGCAATACCTGTCCGGCCAAACCGGGCGCATCATCGTGCGCATCGAAAAATCAGACATCCCGGCACACTTTTCTGACGGTGACTATACTAATGATCCCGCCTTCAAGGCCGAATTTCAGGAATGGGTTAACCAGTTATGGGAGCAAAAAGACGAATTGATTGACACGCTTTTGGTAGGAGAAGCGCTACAAGAAAGGACGCGGACAAGTCCTGAGCAACGTCGAAGGATTAACGCAGATAAACGCTGATCTGGAAAAGATAAAATCAGCGTTCATCCGTGTTAATCAGCGTCCCCCGATTTTTGTTATGGAAGTACAATGTGCGGCGGCGAAGATACGCAAATATGCCTCCAGCGAGAGCGGCGATACGCTGGAGATGATTGAACGGCCGCATGGCGGTATCTCCTTTGTCCTGGTGGATGGGCAGCGCAGTGGCAAATCGGCTAAAGTGATCAGCAATATGGTGGCGCGGAAGGCGATTCAACTGCTCAGTGAAGGAGTGCGGGATGGCGCGGCGGCGCGGGCAGCGCATGATTATTTGTACGCCCAGCGCAAGGGGAAGGTAAGCGCCACGCTGAATATCCTTTCTGTGGATATGGACAGCCGCACGTTTGTCATCTCCCGAAATAATGACGCGCCGGTGTTTGTTTATACGGCCGTATCCGGCTTAACTATCCTGGACGAACCATCCCAAAGCGTAGGTGTGCGGCGCAACACCAAACCCATCATTACCCAACTGCCTGTAGAAGTGGGCACAATCATCGTCGTTTTCACCGATGGGCTGCGCCATGCGGGTACACTGAGCGGCAACGGCCGTTACGACCCCGCCGCCGCCTTTACCCAGATGATTGAGGGAGGGATTACCGATGCCCGCACGATTGCGGATACGCTCCTGGCCGAAGCGATAGAAATGGATAACGGCCGTCCCCGCGACGACATCAGTGTCTTGGTGACGGCCGTATTGCCCAAAATAGAAAATAACAAAATCCGGCGAATGGTAGTTTGTCTGCCGCTGTAATTATTGTGCCAGTCCAGCGGCAGCCATCATGCGGGACGGCGCCAAGTCTATCATTCCCGTACCGTTAACAGAAGGCTGATCAGCCAGCGTAGCCGCCATATCTCCATCCACAAAATAACTGTCGCACGCCTCATCTACCAATTCCGGCGTCAGACGCGGCGGTACATTTTCGTAATCGCAGATAGAGATGACTGTCTTCACAATGTCGCGGGGGTGGACTGATTGCATCACCCGGCCAGAGCTGCGATACCATTTTTGCAGCAGATGGATAAAGCTCTTTTTGTCAAAAGGGATGTGGTACGATTTACAGGCGCCCGTAAAAATCTGGTAAAACATTTTCTCATCCGGCCCCTTCACTTCCACCTTCATTTGAATGCGGCGCAAGAACGCCCCGTCAACCAGTTGATTGGGGTCCAGATTCGTGGAAAAGACAATCAATTGGCGGAAAGGCACATCCAGCGTCTGCCCCGATTGCAGCCGCAAAAAGTCCACGCCGCTTTCCAAAGGCACAATCCAGCGGTTCAGCAGTTCTTGCGGGCTGATTTGCTGCCGGCCGAAATCGTCAATGAGAAACATGCCGCCATTCGCTTTGAGCTGCAAAGGTGCTTCATACGTCTTGGCTACCGGTTCGTAGCGCAAATCCAGCGCTTCCATCGTCAACTCACCACCCACCATCACGGCCGGCCGTTGGAACAAACGCCAACGCTTGTCTACTTTGAGTTTGCCATTGGGGCTGCTTTCTTCAAATAGGCCAGTGTGCCTGATCATGTCTTCATCTTTAATAGGAATATGCACCAGCGGGTCGAAAACCCGTATGATTTGCCCGCCCACAGTAATGGCGTCCGGCAGCCAGATGGCTGAACCCTTTCCCAGCAAATCGGCAATGGCCTGAGCGATGGTTGTTTTACCGTTTCCCGGCGGCCCGTAGAGAAAGATAGAAGTACCGGCATTGACGGCCGGCCCGATTTTACGATGAAAATTCTCCGGCAGGATGAGATTGCTCAAGGCGCGCTGTACCTGGCTGGGCGTAATTCTTTGCGTTGTTTGGGTCTGAATGAGGATGGCTTCGGTGTAATCTTCCAGAGGCACAGGGATGCGGC
>JAJRTP010000368.1 GCA_024278255.1 Chloroflexota bacterium
CCCCAACGCCTCCAGATAAACTTCCCCGCCCAATCCCGCGTTCTCCAAGAGGACAACGGCTGTATCTTGGGGGAAAACGGCCGTATTCGCCACATTCACAAAACGATGCGGCACATCCCCAAGCAGCGTCCCGTACACTGCCGGAAATTCAGTCTCCTGCGGCTTGTCTCCTGCCCCGGCGATGAGAATTTCCGCTGCGCCGGATTCTGTGAATTGCTGCCGGGTGATATTTGCCGCCTCCAGTTTGCTGGCTAACGGTGTGCCAAATCCGCCCGGTGTGGCTTGCTGGCTGATGAAGTTTTGCAGGCTGAACCAGATAGTGAGTTGGGCGACGGCCGTCAACAACAAAACCCCCAATACAAGCCACTGCCATTTCCCGCGCAAACGGCTGACCAGAATCCCCGCTGCGATGTAGGGAACGGGATAAATGGGCAGGAGATAGTGCAGTTCTACGGGCAAACGGGGCCAGGAAAAAAGCAAAATGGGTGCAGCCAGCCAGAGGAGTAGCATCCCGTACAATTCGGTATAAGTGTCTGGCTGGTGGCGGGTTTGCCAGATGTGCCAGACCATAACGACCAACCCGCCCAGAATTAGTCCGCCCCAGATGAGGTAAACGGCCGTCATATTCGGTACAGTCTGCAAAAAATCGCTGAATGCTTCTCCAGCCAGGGCGTGAATCTGCCAGCCGGATGTGAGCCGCCAGGCGTGTTGCAGCGCGGCCAAATCCCAGCCGCGAGCTGCACTGCTGACGGCTACTGCTTTTTCCACATTCAGGTAACGCTGTCCGGCTGTCAGCAAGTACCAGAGGAAGGGCAGCACGGTCAAGACAGCCACAAGCAGGCCGACGGCCGTATATTTCCAGTTGACCCGTTTCCGAAAGATGAGCAGGTAAACGGCCGTTACCGGAACCAGCGCCAATCCTGCCAAATGTACCTGCACAGCCATCGCCAGAAAAAGCAGATGCAGGATGATAAATTTGCTGCGCCGCTCGACGAAGGTGAGAACGGCCGTCATCCCCCAGCCCGTCGCCAGAAAAGGCAGCAAATTCTGCGCCCATATTTTGCGCGAATGCTGAATAGCCCAGGGAGAAACGGCAAACATCAGCGCGGCCGTCAGCGCGGCGGGAACGCCCCAATAGCGGCGCGCCAGCCAATACGTTCCGGCCACCGCCAGCGTGTTCAGCAGGCCGGTAAAGAGCGTGGCGGCGTAAACGTGCTTCCACAGCAGCAGCGGCAGAGCATACAGCCAGACGCTCATGGGGAAGTTGGGGAAACCGACGGAACTGCTGATGCCGCGCAGGGGGAATTGGCTGAAGTCGGCCATTTCCAGAGCCAGTTGCAGCAGCCGGGCTTCGTCTGCTTTGAATTCGGTCAGGCCGGGCCAACCCATGCGGGTGACGGCCGTAAGCAGCAAGATTCCAGCCAGTAAAAGCCATTCCGTCCAGCGGGGCAAAACGTTTCTTTCCCTTGTCTGTGCCATCGCTGCAAATGATACCTGTTTGGACGGCGGTTGAGTAGTTGGTAACATACCGCTTGTATGACGACTAATGAACGATGGGCGGCGTTGACGCGCTGGAGTGTGCTGGCCGGGTTGCTGGTTTTTTTCTGGCTGGGATTGGTGACGGCCGTGTCTCAGGCGCCCACTGTAGACGAGTACATGCACATTTTTCGGGGGCGGGTATTGTGGCAAACTGGCGGTCTCCAATTTCAGGCCGGGCATACGCCGCTGGCTCATTGGCTGATTGGCTCTCTTCTAAACAGTGATGGCGCCTTGCCCCGCGTTACCGATTTGCCCTCTTGGGACGCGGGGGATCGTTTTACGCTGGCCCGCGAATTTCTCTGGGAAAATGCTGCGCCGTCGCGGGTGGAACGGGTGATGTTTCTGGCCCGGCTGCCGGTTCTGTTTGCCGGATTACTGACTGGCGCATTGTTGGTGCGCTGGTTGCGTTTGTTTAACCGGCGGCATGGTTGGGGAGACTATGGGCCAATGCTGGCGTTGATCATCCTGTTTGCCTTTTCGCCCAATTTACTCACTTCTTTTACCCTGGCTACGACGGACGGCCTACTGGTGACGCTGTATGTGGCGACGGTGTTTGCTCTGTGGTGGTATGGGCAACGGCCGTCCTGGGGGCGTTGGCTGCTGTTGGCGCTGTTTTTGGGGCTGGCGCTGGCGACTAAATTAACGGCTCTGGTTCTGCTGCCGGTTTTGGGATTACTTTGTTTGTGGCAGTGGTACCGGGCGGGTACGTTATTTGAGTGGCGGCAGTGGCCCCGGTTTGTCGGGCTGTGGCTGGCGCTGTTGACCGGGGCGGGGTTGGTGTTTTGGGCGGTGTATTTGTTTGAATTACGGCCGTTGCCCGGCATCCCTTTTCCCGTTCCGGCGGCTACTTACGTGGGCAGCTTTTTGCGCGTCCAATCCCACGTAGATCAGGGGCACGTTTCTTATTTGCTGGGCGAGTTGTCTGAGAAGGGGTGGTGGCATTATTTTGTGGTGACAGTGCTGGTCAAAACGCCGGCTTCTGTCTTGATTTTGGCGGTGGTTACGGCCGTCGTCCTGACGTGGCGGCAGCGTTGGTTGGCGACTATTTATTTTTGGCTGCCGTTGCTGCTGTTGTTTGTGGCAGCGTCGGTTTCCCGGCTGAATATCGGCTACCGGCATATTTTGCCCGTCTTGCCTTTTTTGTGGCTGCTGGCAGCTACGGCCGTGCCCTTCTGGACGCGCTCACGCTGGGCCAAGCTGATTTTTGGCTTGTTACTGCTGGTCTACGCCATCGGTACCTTGCGCCAGCAGCCCCATTTTCTGGCTTACTTTAATGAATTTGTCGGCGGTTCGGTCAATGGGCCGCGCTATCTGGGCGATTCCAATCTGGATTGGGGGCAGGATATTAACGCTGTGGCCGATTATGTCAAGCAATTTGGCGCGAATGAAGTGTATATCAGCTACTATGGCTCCGGGGATTGGCAGTATTACGGCTTTGACAAACTCATCTGGCTGTACGAAGACGGCGTGCTGGATTACTTCAATCCGGCCAATCCCGCGCCGGGGCTGTACGCCGTCAGCATCAGTCATTTGCAGGGGTTGGGGCTGCAAGACCCGGATTTGCTGAACTGGTTCCAGCGGCAGGAACCGGTAGCCCAGATCGGTTATTCCGTGAATATATATGAAGTGCCGCAGCGGGACGAAGGCAGTTGGATTGCTTATTGCCTGGATCCCGCGCCGCTGTTGGAACAGGAGACGGCCGTTACCCTCACCGGTCAGGCAGAGGTGCGCCACGTTTATTTTGACTGCGCCAACAGTTGGGTGATCCCCAATGGCGGGTCGGGCTGGTACGTCCTGCCCCAACGGGAAGCGGCGGATTGGCCGGTGGGCCGCGCTTACCCGGATAATTTCCGTCTGGTTTTTCGCCATGATCCGGGATTGCTGGGGCCATCCTACGATATTGTTTATTACGATGGCGGGGCGGCGCTGCCCTCCGGGCAAACGGGCCAGTTGGCGGACGAGATGGTGGCGCTGCCGGTGGCGGTGGGGGATACGGCCGTCCTTGTCGGCTACCAGCAAGACGGCCCCGATTGGTGGACGATCTGGCAGGTGCAAAAGACGCCGGAAATACCTTTGACTGTAGCCGGTCATCTGTATGGCGAAGCGCCGCCGCCCATCATTTCTGACGGCCTCGGTTTTACCAGCGAGCAGTGGGAGGCGGGTGATGTCATCTGGCAGCGGCATGAATTTGATCCGGGGGCGGACGGCCGTTACCTGGAAACCGGCTTATACAACTATCTGACCAGCGAGCGGTTGCCCTTCGTTCTGGACGGACAGGAAGTTGACGCCTTCGTCCGTCTAATCCCTTAACCGGCTTATGGATGCACAGTGACCCAACCGGCCAGATAGACGTCATTGGGCTGCCGCTCGCCGTTGACAAAGAGAGGCAGGCGGGCGAGGGTGTCGGGAGTGTACAGGCCGATCCAGAGGGGGTAACGGCCGTCTGCCAGACCATCCGGTATGGTCAGCGTATAGCCATCCTCAATTACTTCGCCTGTTTCCCAGACGGTGGTGGGGTAGCTGCCGTTGAGCGGTGGACTGTCGCCGGTGGCTAAGGGGGGCTGTCCCGCTTCGACCAGGTGGACAAGTGTGGTCAGCGGTTGGCCGGGCGGGGCAGTGACGCGCCAGGTGGGGCTGATGGTGATGGTATCGCCCGGTTTGGCTGTGGTTTTGTCGAGGGTTACGGCCGTTAACTCGATCCCATCGCCCAGCGTTGCCAACGTTTCATCACTTGATTCCGGCCAGCTTTTGGGGATGATTTTGACGGCGGCGATTTCCTGGGCAGCGGTACCGGTGTTGTTCAGCCGGGCAAAGAGGCGGGCCAGGACGGGGGTGACGGCCGTATCCGCCACCCGAATGTTCACCCGATCCGCCACAATCTGGCCGGGAGGCCACAGGTTGGCTGGATAATTGCCCCGGCCGTGATAGGCGTGATATTGTCCCAGCAAGGCCAGGTCGCGGCCAAACAGTTCCAGTACCAGTTCCGGCGCTTCCTGGGGAATGGGATCGGCCGTCCAGTAGAGGGTGAGGGGGATGATGCTGCCGGGTACGGCCGTGTCCGTTTCCACGTTTACCCCCAGCAGCGTCAACCCATCTCCCATCTCCAGATTGAGCGGCGTTACCTGCGCCGGTAATTCTACTACGAAGGGCGGTTGGGCGTAGGTTGGTCTGATGACGAAAAACAGGGAATAGGCCGTCGTCAGCAAAGCCAATGCTGGTACCACCCAGTAGATCGACCGCCAATGCCAGCGGGTTAGCCCGTAACTCACCCCCAGGGCCAGCGGTACGATGGCCGGAAACAACAGCCGCCCCTGTGCTGCCGGGGTGATGAGCATAAAGCGGAACAGCCCGGCGTAGACGAGGAGGGGCCAGAGGGTAAGAAGGGCGGCCATTTGTAATTGGTTATTGATAATTAGTAATTGAATAATTGAGTAATTGGGTAATTGGGAATTTTGGTCTCCATGTGTAGCCACGGTATCTTTACCGCGATGAACCCTGCGCGGTAAGGATACCGCGGCTACGATTGCTCCAGCCATGGACAGCAAAACTATGCCGCCCCAAATGGCATAAATCCAGGTGGGGGCCAGGATGTTGAACCAGCCGAAGACGGCGACGGCCGAGCGCAGGAGGCTGTCAGTTTGACCGAGGACTTCCAAAACAGTAAAGCCGCCATTTCCCTGATCGAAGCGGAGAAATTGGTTGGCGGCGGTAAAATCGCCGTAAAGCTGCCAGTTGCGCCACCACAGCCAGCCGGCAATGAACAGGGTGGGGATGAGGAGAAGGAGGAGATTGGAGATTAGAGATGGGAGATTGTCTTTATACTTCAATCGTTCAGTCGGGCACTCACGGCGAAGTTTCCAATCTCTTATCTCTAGTAAGATTAAAACAATGACGGCGTAAACCAACAATAAAATCCCGGCATTTTTGGTCAGGGCGGCCAGGCCGACTGTGATGCCGAGGAGGAGCAGCCGGGGAGCGGTGATTTTGTTTTGCCAGAGCCAGAGTAGTTGGTAAACGGCCGTTGACGCCAAAAAGATAATGAGCGGGTCATTGCTGACGGAGGCGTGGAGAAAGTTGAACTGGGGCAGGAAGGCCACGAGCGCCATCGCCAGGAGTGGTTTACGGCCGTCATCTGGCCAAATGAGACGGCCGCTGGCATAGATGCACAACAACGTGCCCAAACCCAGCAGAGTGGAAAATAACCGAAGCAGGTGGGCGGCTAATACATACCTGTCCCAGGGCCAGGCTTCCCGCGGCGCATGGATAAATTGGTTGATATTGGCTTGCAGGGAAGCGTCACCAGGATAGGCGAGGGGATTGGGCCAGACTTCTTGCCGGGCTGCGGCCGTATCAATGGGGGCGATGAGCGCTGCGCCAATTATATAGTAGAGCGGGGGCTGCGCCGCTTCCTGACTGAGCCATGGGTCTGGTTCTGCGGCGATGACGGGGAGACGGCCGTTTTCAGCAATGTATTGGGCGGTGAAAAAATGCCATACCTCATCCGGCGCTTCAAACAGCGGGTTGACGAGGCCGTAAGCGAGGGTGACGAGCAGATAGAGAGTGAGGACGAACCATACCGCCATTTTATTGTTTTGCTGCGTTATCGTCCGGGTATCCCTCACGGCAGCGTTACCTCGGTTAGAATGAGCTGGTTGTCGGGCTGGGGCTGTCCCTGAAGGGTGACAAACGGCCGCATCCCATCATCCGGCCGGTACAAACCCGCGCGTAGTTCATAAGTTCCCGGCGGTAAGTCGGGCGGCAGTTCCAGCGTGTACGGATCAGTGATTATTTCGCCGGCGCGCCACCCTTTGGTCGGGCGTAATCCTTCTGCCGGAACGAATCCTTTTTGGGCCACAATGTCGCCGTTTTCGTTGACCAGGTGGACGAAGGAGAAGTAGTTTTCCGGCGGCGCGGCTGTTGCCCGCCAATACAACGTTACAGCCAATGTGTCAGCAGACGGCCGTGACCAATCGTATCCCGCCAACTGAATCACACCGCCAAATCGGGCGTCCTTGAGCGGAGTTGCGTTGTCCGGCAGCGTCATTTCCAGAGGCCAGGGCTGCACCGTGACGCTGCCGGCCGTTACCTTTTCCGTGTACCAGGGTCGCCAGAACGGCCGTCCCCGAATTGGTTCGCCATCCTCCAACAGCCGCCAGCGCAGGCGGTACGTTCCCGGTTCCGTTTCCGGGGGAAAGTAGAGGCCGGCGCGTTCTCCCAGGTAGAGACCGTCCGCCCATTCTGTCAGCCACTGCGCGCCGGGCGGGTCTGATTGTTGGCGCAGAACGGTGCCGTCCGGGCCGACGACTTCCAGTTCGTAGCGCAGGTTTTGGTGGCTGCCCGCAATTTGCCAGTAGAGGGTGAGGGG
>JAJRTP010000369.1 GCA_024278255.1 Chloroflexota bacterium
ATCGCTGACTTAGCCATTGGGACCCACCGCTTCATGCTGTTGCAGGAATCATCAGCGTCACTGAATCTGCCTGATGACTGCGTTGATCATGTGGTGACCGATCCGCCCTACTTTGACAGCGTGCAATACAGCGATTTGGCCGCGTTTTTTCGTGTTTGGCTGCGTAAGTTGCTGCCGGATGCCGCCAATTGGACATATTCGCTGGATGACGCGGCCGTAGACCAGCAAGCAAATGGCAACGGGCAATACACGGCCGTTTTGAGCGACATTTTTAGCGAATGTCACCGTGTCTTAAAAAAGGAAAACGGCCGTCTGGTTTTTACCTTCCACCATTGGAATCCGAAAGGGTGGTCGGCATTAACCAAAACCTTAAAACGGGCCGGATTTGTTCTTGTAAACCGTTATGTCGTTCATGCTGAAAATCAGTCATCTGTACATATAGCCAATCAAAATGCCTTACTACATGACGTGATCCTGGTTTTGGCTCTAGCTGAGTCGCAAATCAAGCACAATTGGGAGATGCCGTATCGTGTTAACCTGAATGACAGTCAATCCTTTTGTCAGGATTGCGGCACAATAATGGGGTGGATGCTTGACCAGGATTTGTCAGAGGAATTGATTGATTCCTGGTGGATTGAAATGCTGTCCAATACAAATATCCAGCTTCGGCTACTGGAAAATGGCGGCGAAGATACTGCTACAATTAAAACGTCGGATCAGCAAACATAACGATGACACTTGAATACGAGAAGATTCTTTCCAAAGTAAAGGAACTGACAAATACTGCCGTCAGCCGCCAACAGCAGTTAAAAAGCCAACAGGAAGATATTGCCCAAAAACTGACATCTTACGCTATAGACCGATCTGCCATCAGCTACAGTTTGGAAATCGCCCAGGAAAAAACAGGGGGCAAACTGTACGCGGCCGAACCGCATCCGGCGTATGCCCATGAACCGTTGAACGTGGGCGTGACGGCCGTCAATTTACCGGATACGGCCGTCATCATCGGCGGCGACGGCTCACAAATACTGCCAGACCGGCACGCCCCCTACCTGTACTACCTCATCAACATCGGTGTCATTATCTACTATCACGGCCAGCAGCGCGCCCCCGACGTGTTTACCAAGCCCACCCTGGAATACCCTGGCATAGATTGGCAAGCCGACGAAGGCAAATTCACCTCTTCCGCCGTCAGCATCCAGCGTGACCTGGACGAGATTGGCACTTTGGCCGATACTGCCTGCGAGCAAAGCGGCCAGACAGAGGCGCCGGTACTGGCCTTGCTCGATCAGCGGCTGCTTTACTGGCCTATCGGCAGCAGTAATCCCAAGGAAGATCAAAATATCGTCAACCAATGGATTGGGGCGCTGCGCCGGGTGGAGACCTATCACCGGGAAAGCGGCCCAACTTATCTGGCTGGGTACATTTCCCAGCCGGGAACCAGCGCCGTGGTCAATATGCTGCGCGCCCTGGATATTGAGAAGGTGGATGAGACCACAGGCGAATATTTGCTGGACCCGGATATCCTGATGAAACGGAGTGCCGGGCTGATCGATGCCGCTCTTTTTGCCGAAATTTTGCAGCCGGGAGAGCGCAGCACGGTGTTTGTCAACATTTCGGCCAACAACCAGACGTTTGCCAATCAGGGGCAGGAGGTATGTTTTTTTTACCTGCATCCGGGTGGTCTTGACAAGCCTATCGCCCGCGTGGATATTCCGCGCTGGCTGGCTGATGACCCGACGGCCGTAAACCAAATCCACGCCCTGATCGCCAATCAATGCAAAATGGCCTACCCCTACGTCCTGACCCGCGCCGACGAAATCGCCGTCATCCTCTCCCAGGATCGGGACTATCTGGAAAAGATGATTGCCGTGGGGATGGGGCCGGAATTTGCCCTGCGCCGATCCAGTCCCAAACAATCAGGGAAAAATGTTACCCGCAGCGGCACAGCCCGTTTCGGGGAATAACGTAGGGCGATTTACAAAATCGCCCCCGAAAAGAGTAAACACATGAGCAATTCAGACGAAAAAGAAATCGGCCGTACCTTGCGCGCCAGCACCGAGGGCTTTATCGTCGGCTGCCGCGTGGAGCAGCTATCGGCCGCTTTTGGCGATCTGGTCAAGGCCCGGCTGACAGATGACAGCGTAGTCTACGGCCTCATCTACAAAATTGACGTGGAAGATGACCTTTTGGTACGGCGGCTGGTGCTGCTGGATGGCCTGGACCCGGCCATGATTGAAGACCAGCGGCAAAACAGGCTGGTTCCTATTGAGATGAGCGTCCTGACTGTCGGGTATGGGGATAACGGCCGTACCGCCTATGGCCTTTCCCGCCGGCCGCCGCTCAGTCTGGACCCGGTTTTTGCCTGCACTGACCTGGGTGAAGTGCAAACCTTCACCGACAACCTGGGTTATTTGCGCATGATTACCCGCGCCGACCCATCCCAGGTTCCTATTGACCAACTGCTCATCACCCACCTGCGCAATATCTTCCAGAAACGGGGTGACGATCAAGCGTGGGCAGCGGTGGCCATCCGGGAGGTGATCGAACTGCTGCGCCACGATTATCAGACGCTCATCCCCATTTTGGAAACATTGAGCCGGACTTTGCCGGAGATTCGATAAAAGACAACCTTATGAACGAACAAGACCCCATTGGTTACATTGTTGGTGGCAGCCTGCGGGACGGGCTGTACGTGCGGCTGTCTGTGCCGCCGGAGGAAGTGAAGGAGGGCAGCTTTGTGGTGACGGACAGCGGTAACTGGCGTTTTTACGGCCTGATTACCAATCTGGCTCTGGGCGCCACCAACCCGCGCTTTGCTGATGAACGGCCGTCCCGCATCGAATCCCCCTTCATCCGCCAGGCGCTCATGGGCAAAACCCTGTTTACCACCTTGGAAATGTACTCCACCCTGATGATGGATCGCGGCCCCGACCCGGACAGCAATCCATCCGCCTATCTGGACTGGCAGACCGACGTAGAATCGGGCAAGGTTGGCCCGCAGCCGGTCAAAACGGTGCCGGCCCATCACGTCCCCGTGCGTCTGGCACGGCAAGAAGATGTAGACGCCATTTTCGGCACGGATGGCCCTGGAAAATTTGTCATCGGCTACACGCTGGAGCAAGAATACCCCGTGCGGCTGGATTTACACAAATTCGTCAAACGTTCCAGCGGCATCTTTGGGGCGACAGGCACGGGCAAGAGCTTCCTGACCCGTATGGTGCTGGCCGGGCTGATACGAGAAGATATAGCCGCTGCCCTTATTTTTGATATGCACAACGAATATGCTTTCGATGTCCCCGATTCTGATAATAATATTCATGTCAAAGGGTTAAAATCCCTCTTTGGGACGAAAGTGCAGACTGTCACTTTAGGGAAGGAAACAATTCGTGGGCAACGTCCAGATTTCGATCTGCTTCTTTCTACGAAAGATATTACAGTTGAAGACGTGATGTTGTTAGCTGGTACACTTAACCTCACAGACACCACACCGGCTACATTAAGTGCATTGGCCAACGATTTCAAAGATGATTGGTTCGCCAAATTCATGAAGCTAATTCCGGGTGAAACTGAAGAGATAGAAACGGATTCTGGCAAAACAAAAAAAGTTCCCACACCCAATTCGGTTGAATATTGGGCAGACCAAAATAATGTACACCCTAAAGCCGCAACTGCCTTGCATGGTAAGTTAATGCGGATTTATCGAAAAGAATATGTGGTTGATGGTACATCGGTGGATCGCGTAAACATGATTATTAATCAACTGGAAAACGGCCGTCACGTTACATTAAGTTTTGGCAAATATAGTGAAGATATTGACTATATGTTAGTGTCAAATATCCTTACAAGACAGTTAAGAAACCGTTGGGTCAAGAAAACAGAAGAAAGTTTTATAAAAAATACAGCGCCTCCCAGACCTTTGCTCATTACTATTGAAGAAGCGCATAAATTATTGAATCCACAGCTTTCTAAACAAACAATCTTTGGCACGATTGCCCGCGAGCTGCGCAAGTATTTCGTCACGCTGCTGGTGGTAGACCAACGGCCGTCGGGCATTGACGACGAGGTGATGAGCCAGCTAGGCACGCGCATCACCGGCTGGTTGGGAGACGAGGACGACATTCGCGCCGTCCTCACTGGACTGTCTGGGCGGGACCAACTGCGCGGGATGCTGGCCCGTTTGCAGGAGAAGGAAGAAGTGCTGCTCCTGGGCTGGGGGGTGAAGATGCCCATTCCCGTCAAATCCCGCCGCTACGACGGGCAGTTTTACGCGGACATGAAAACGACAAAAGCCGGGCCGTCCGGTCTGGACGATTTGGACGATGACGAGTGGAATGATGAGCTATTTGGTTGAATCGGCCGTTGTCCCGCCAACGCCAATCACCCTGCCGGAACAGGTGGAGTTGTACCGGCTGGAAGCCAGCCGCCAGCTTTCGCCGCAAACGCAGGCGGCCCTGGGGCAATTTATGACGCCGCTGCCGGTGGCTGAATTTATGGCCGCCCTGTCCAGCCAGCCGGTTACGGGAACCGTCCGGTTGTTGGACCCCGGCGCGGGTGTGGGTAGTTTGACGGCCGTATTCATCCAGCGTCTTTTACAGCAGCAACAGTTACCGGAGCAAATTCAGGCTGACCTTTTCGAGATTGATCCCGCTCTGGAATCTTGGCTTTCCCAAACGATGGCCGCCTGCCAAAAAGCGTGCGCGGCGGAAGGTACCGCATTTACAAACCGGCTTCTGACGACAGATTTTGTGGCTTACGCAGTGGAAAAAGCCCGTTTTGCCGGCAGCCTGTTTGACCCGCAGCCTGCGGCGTACACGCACTGCATCATGAACCCGCCATACAAAAAAATACGGAACGATTCCCCATACCGGCAAAAATTGCGGCAGGCGGGTATTGAAACCAGTAATCTTTACGCCGGTTTTCTGGCGCTGGCGGTTAAACTGCTGGCTCCCGGCGGCGAATTGGCGGCCATAGTGCCCAGAAGTTTTTGCAACGGGCCGTACTTCCAGAAGTTCCGTCGGTTCTTCCTGCAAGAGATGTCGTTACGGCAAATTCATTTGTTTGACGCCAGGGACAAGGCGTTTCAGGATGACGGCGTTTTGCAGGAAAATGTTATTTTGTACGCGGTACGCGGCGCGGAGCAAGAGGACGTTCTCATTACGTCCAGCGCGGACATTTCTTTTAGCGGCATGACGTGCCGGGAAGCCCCTTTTACCGAAGTGATCCGGCCGGATGATCCGGCGCAGGTGATCCGGCTGGCAACGACTGAGTTTGAGGCGAGCGTGGTTGCCCGTATTGACGCGCTGCCTTGTTCGCTGGAGTCGCTGGGTATTACGGTCAGTACGGGGCCGGTGGTGGATTTTCGGGTGCGACCGGATTTACGGCCGTTGCCCGCGCCAGACAGTTACCCGCTCATTTATCCGGCTCACCTGGACAGTCACGCGGTCAAATGGCCGCAGCCGGACGGCAAAAAGCCCAACGCCATTATCGAATCGGGTAAAACCAGGCAGTGGCTTTTTCCCAATGGCTGGTATACAGTTGTCAAGAGGATCAGCGCTAAAGAGGAAAAACGACGCTTGGTTACGGCCGTTCACAACCCGCAAACCATTCCCAGCGGCAAGGTTGGCTTTGAAAACCATTTGAACGTGTTCCATCGGGAGAAACGGGGGCTGGATCGAGATACGGCCGTTGGGCTGGCTATCTACCTTAATTCCACTTTGGCCGATCTTTACTTTCGCGTCTGGAGCGGACATACCCAGGTCAACGCCGCTGATTTACGTATGATGCCTTACCCGGCATTAGCCACGCTGCAGAGATGGGGCCGGGAAGCGGGCGACATTTTTCCCTCCCGGCAGCAAACCGACGCTTTATTGGAAGCAGAAATCAACAGAATATCCAGGCAGGAGCAAATGAATCCAACGCTTATTCAGAACCGTATTGACGAGGCGTTGTCCATCTTGGAAATGTTGGGATTGCCTCGGTCCCAGCAAAATGAAAGGTCGGCGCTGACGTTGTTGGCCTTGCTTGACTTAAAGCCGGAAGATGACTGGTCAGACGCATCCGCTCCGCTGATGGGTATTACGCCCGTTATGGTTTTTTGTCGTGACTATTACGGCCGTAACTACGCTCCCAACACCCGCGAAACGTTTCGTCGCCAGACAATGCACCAGTTTGTAGATGCCGGGCTTGTTGTCCCCAACCCGGATGACCCTGACCGCCCCGTTAACAGCCCCAAGTGGGTTTATCAGATAGAAACGGCCGTTTTGCATTTTTTGCGTCAGTTTGGCCGCGAAAACTGGGAAGCTGAATTGGCAGATTACTTGAAACAGCGGGAAACGTTGTCACAAAAATACGCGCGTGAACGAAAAATGCGGCAAATTCCTTTGCGCATCAATCAGGAAGAGGAAATTTTGCTTTCCCCCGGCGGCCACAGTCAACTTATCAAAGCGATCATTGAACAGTTTGGCCCCCGTTTTGCGCCAGGCAGCCAGGTTCTCTACGTGGGAGACACGGGTAACAAAACTGCCTTTTTTGACGAAACGATCTTTGCTGAATTGGGTTTAACTTTTAATACGCACGGAAAATTTCCTGACGTGGTTTTGTATGACGCCGGGCGGAACTGGCTGTTGCTAATCGAGGCGGTAACGTCGCATGGGCCGGTAGACGCCAAGCGGTATGGCGAACTTTCCCGACTGTTTTCTGCAAGCAAGGCAGGCTTGTTATACGTCACCGCCTTTCCCAATCGTCGGTTGTTAGCCAGGTATCTGCCTGACATTAGCTGGGAAACAGATGTATGGGTAGCGGATTCACCGTCTCATCTTATTCATTTTGATGGCAATCGCTTTTTGGGGCCGTATGAAAACGTTTGAGAACGCCAGAACTTTTATGCTGGAGCAGGCACGGCCGTTGGAAGCAGCCCTGTTTGCTTACCATTTCGAGAACGGGGGGGCTGCCGACGTTCTGGCCGAATTAACCCGCTACCAAAACGAAGATGGTGGCTTTGGCCGTGCGCTGGAACCGGATTTTCGTTATGCTGGATCGTCCGTGTTGGCAACGTCGGTGGCTTTGCAGATGTTGGGGCAGCTTGGCATATCGGCGGATGAACCGCTGGTGCAGGGAGCGATGCGCTATTTGCTGGATAATCTGGATGCGTCACGGCCGTCCTGGTATCTCATCCCTGAATTTCCCGACGACGTACCAGCCGCCCCCTGGTGGCATGGCTATGTGGACGGCGGGCCGGACGGCTTTTTGCCTAACCCTACGGCGGAAATTACCGGCTATTTGTGGGGATACCCGGCATTCGCGCCGGAAGATGTGCGCCTGCGGCTGACGGAAGCGTCGCTGGTCTGGCTGGAGCAGGCGGAAGAGGTAGATATGCACACGTTGTCCTGCTACCTGCGTCTGTTTCAGACGTCATCGCTGCCGCTGGAGGTGAAGGAACGGCTGGCAGGGAAATTGCGGGAGTTGCTGGCTACGGCCGTTGTCACCGACCCTGCCGCCTGGAACGATTACGTCTTCACTCCTTTGCACGTCGTTGATTCGCCTGACAGCCCGTTTGCTGATATGTTTGCCTCAGTTATTCAGGCCAATCTGGATCATCTCGTTCACACCCAGGCGGATGACGGTTCGTGGCCGCCGCCCTGGTCATGGGGCGATTTCTTTGCCGACACCTGGGTTCAGGCCAGGCGGGAATGGGCCGGAATTTTGATGCTGCACAACTTGCGTGTTTTGTGCAATTTTGGGTAGCTTGGGAGTTTTGTATGATGAACACAGACGTTGTTTGGGAAGATGGCGCCAAAAATGCGCCGCCGCCGCCGGACGCCGGGGGTCTGCCCGTCCTGGGCGGCGCGCTGGAATTGATGAAAGACCCGCTGCAATATATGGTGCGGCAGTATCAAACGTTGGGGCCGGTATTTCAGGTGCGGGCATTGA
>JAJRTP010000370.1 GCA_024278255.1 Chloroflexota bacterium
AGTCGGCTTTATCGGGTCAGTGTGCGAGGGTATCGGATCATGTCAGCTGCTTTGTACTATCGTCAAGCTGGCTTTCCTGACTATCTTGGGCAGCCCGCATAATTTGCGCGGTTGATGCAATTGTTAAAGAGGAATTCTATAGAAATATGAAACTGATTTCTATAGTACGCTTTATTTTTGCCATGTAAGCCTCCGTCCAAGACGGGCTATATGCAATCAGGAGCGACTAATTGCTCCTGGTGATTCTGGTTTTAACATCAATGTGCAGAATAATAGGCTGGGATGGGGTGCGGCGCGATGCCAGGAGATTATACTATGAGTTGCGCTCCAGGAAAAGCATACCCTTCTGAGATGTCCGGTTTTTAGCTTTTCCGGCCTGTGCAAAATTGGAGGAATTGCGTTAAACTTGCTGCGGGAGTGGTTGTGTCCCGGTGGGCGCCCCAGTCTTCAAAACTGGTGGCCGGTTGCGCGGAGCAAGCGGCGGTGGGTTCGACTCCCATCCATTCCCGCCTCTTTCCAGTGTTCAGTTTTCAGTGAATAGTTTTCAGTTATCAGTGACGGGCAGGCCGCTGGGCACGGCCGTAGGCGTAATGTTTGCCAGGTCGGTTACGGTCGTATCCGTCCATGCTTCCAGAAAAGCTACCAACGCCTCGACCTCCTGTGGTGAAAGCTGGCGGGATGGCTTCAGCAAGGGATCTACGTTGCCCAGCATCTCCTCGATTACTGCCAAATTTGTCTGGAAGCTGTCTTGCAAATCCGGGGGCAGGTGGCCGGCCGGATCGTAGCTGCGCAAGGCAGTATCCGGGTCCAGATGGTGCTGGATGACGGCTTCTAGCGTGCTGTAAGCGCCATCGTGCAGCCAGGGGCCGGTGGCAGCCACATTGAGCAGCGGCGGGGTGCGGAAGGCGTATTTGTCCCGCGGATCGCCTGTCTCCCAGAAACGGCCGTAATCATACGGTGCAGCAATCCCCTTCCCCGGCCCGATTTGCGGTGCGGCAATCACATGTGCCTGCTGATCGGTAAACAACGGCCCGCTGTGGCAGGCCACGCAGCCCGCATCGCCAAAAAAGAGAACCGCCCCCCGCTTGGCTTCATCCGACATGGCGGAGCGGTCCCCGTTGAGATAGGCGTACCAGGGACTTTGGTACAGGCTAAACGCTTCGGCTTCATAGGCGGCAATGGCATTGGCGGCGTGGGTAAAATCCAGTTCTTCCAACGGCGTATCCGGGTAGGCGGTCTGGAACAGGGTCACATATTCGGGGATAGCCAGCAGCCGCTTCATCAGACCATCCCAAATAGCCAGGATGTTGGTATCGGCCATGGCCGATAATTCGTTGGGTTGGCCCCATACATCGACATCTCCCCTGTTTCCCCGCATTTCATCCCGCGAGGTGACAGGAAACATGGCCTGAGCGGCCAGCACATTTTGCAGGCCGTCCGGCAGCCGGTTGCCCGCAGGGGTGATAAATTCGCCGTCTTCATCCAGCATCACGCGGCTGTCCCAGAACATGGTGCGCCATTCGGCCGCACCTCGGTTAAATACCTCCGGTGCATTGCGGGGGATGCGTTCCCGCCCGGCCTCCATCTGCCGCTGCGGCCCCAGCCCCACCCCGCCCGTACCGATGGACACTGGCAGCCCGTCGCCGCTGGCCAGCGTGGGGTGATGGCAGGTGGCGCAGGAGATGTCCCGGTTGCCGCTGAGGATTTTGTCGTAATAGAGGGCTTCCCCTAAAGTGACCAGGACGGGATCAGGTGATGGCGGGGGTTCATACGGCCGTATCCCCTGCGCCGTCACCATTGCTTGCAGCCGGTCATCAAATGTCTCCGTCGGGCCGCACCCTGCCAAAAACAGGCCAGCAGCCAAAAGGGTGACGCTAATTAACATAAAGTTACGAAAATTCATGGCCTACTCCTCAAAAAACCGCAAATTAAATCTGCGAAATCTGCGAAATCTGTGGTTCGTATCCTCTCTTCAGATCCAATTTTACCATAACGGCCGTTTTGCAGTATGATTCGACGCGATGTTATCTTTGGACAAACAAAACGAACTGCGGGAACAGTTCCGGCAAATGCACCCGGATTGGCGGCCGGCGACGGAAGTGTATGCGGATTTGGTAGGGGCACATTTACGGCCGTCCAGCCGGGTACTCGATGTGGGCTGCGGGCGCGGCGGGTTAGTGGAGCAGTTGGACCATCCCCTGAAGCAGGTAGTGGGCGTTGACCCGGATTGGGCCTCGCTGCGGGAACACCGGCTGGACTTGCCTCGCGTAGCCGCCCTGAGCGATGATCTGCCCTTTGCTCCAGCCCGTTTTGACGTGGCTTTTGCCAGTTGGGTGCTGGAACATCTGGTACGGCCGCACTACACTTTTCGCGCCCTGAGCCGGGTTTTGCGACCAGGGGGTGCGTTTGTGTTCATTACGCCGAACGGCCGTCACCCTTTGGCCTGGGCGAATCGGGGGTTGGGACGGTTTGCTCGTTTGCAGAGGCAGTTGGTGGCGCAGTTGTACGGCCGTCAACCGGATGACACCTTTCCTACTTGCTACCGGGCGAATACGGCCGTGGCCCTGGAAGAATTGTGCGCCGCGAGTGGCCTGGTTCTGGACAGCCTGCTCACCATCCCTGACCCCACCTATCTGGCCTTCAACAAGCCGGTTTTTCATCTGATGGGTTGGTTTGAAACCCACTTGCCGCCCGCTTACCGGCTGCATCTGGTGGGTGTCTGCCGCAAGGAAGTCAGCCAGCCCGTAACTGTTCCATAACCTGTGGCACAAGGTCGGCCAGTTCGCCGGAGAGAAGTCCGGAGGAACCGGGATACAGTGCTGCCGCCGCGCCGTGCAGGTATGCGCCGAGAACGGCCGCTTCATATGCCGCCATCCCCTGTCCCAACAAAGAGACAATAATACCGCTCAACACATCCCCGCTGCCCCCGACAGCCAGAACCGGGTTGGCAAAGGGGATAATGGTCGCTGCGCCGGACGGCCGTGCCACCACCGTATAAGCCCCCTTGAGCAAAACAATATGCCCCCACGCCTGAGCCTGCTCCTGCGCCACAGTCACCCGATCCTGTACTTTTAATTCTCGCAGGGAAATGCCCATCAGCCGGGACATCTCGCCGGGGTGGGGGGTGAGGATGGCGCCGGAGGGCAGCAGCGCCGGCCAGTCGGGGTGGCGGGAGAGGATGTTGAGGCCGTCGGCATCTACGACCAGCGGGGGCAGGTTCTCTTTTCCGGCCAGCAGCGTGGTCAGGAAGTCGGCCGCGTCGCCCAGGCCGGGGCCGACGAGCAGCGCTTTGTACTGGCTCATTTGCGCCAATAGCTGCCGGGCGGTTTCAGCCGAGAGCAAGGTTTCGTCAGCGACGGGGGCGTAGGTGGCTTCAGGCAGGAGGACGGTGGATGATTGGCGGATGACTGCGGGCACGGCCAGGGCTACCAGCCCGGAACCGGCGCGGAAGGCGGCTTTGGCGGCCAGGACGGGTGCGCCCCGGTACAAATCACAGCCGGAAGCGATGAGGACTTTGCCGAAGGTGCCTTTGTGACCGTCAGGCGGGCGGGGGGGCAGGAGGGATTGGGCAGTTACGGCCGTAACCACTTCCACCTTTACCCCCAGCACTTCCGGCAACTCCGGCGGAATGCCAATATCTGCCGCCACCAATTCCCCGCAAGCTGCCGCGCCGGGAAAAATGAAGTGCCCCCGCTTCGGCCCGGCAAACGTTACTGTCAGATTGGCCGGAAAGGCCAGTGGGTCTAGCGCGCCCGTGTCGCAGTTTAACCCGCTGGGGCAGTCTACGGCGGCAATGAGGGGATGGAGGGATGAGGGAGTGAGGGGATGAGGGGAAGATACGCTGACGAGGCGCGAAACATCTGTCACCCTGTCACCTTGCCACCCTGTCACCTTGTCACGCACCACCCGCATCAGCTTGCCCAAATTGCCGCCGATGGGGCGGGAGACGCCGGTTCCCAGTAGAGCGTCTACCAAAATGTCCGTGATGTCCAAACGGGTGCGCAGGACACGGTAGCGCTGGTCAAAGCCGGCCTCGATTGTGAATAGGCCCATCTCCAGAATTTTGGCGTAATTGTCGTCGCTTTCCGGGTCGCGGGATTTGTAGAGGTAAAAGGCAACGTCGGCCCCGGCTTCGGCCAGGTAACGGCCGCAGACTAACCCATCCCCGCCATTGTTCCCTGGCCCGACTAAAACAAGCACACTGGACCCTTCCACCGGCCAGCAGGCGATAATCGCCTCGGCTACCGCTTTCCCGGCCGTTTCCATCATCTGGGCATAAGACACGCCAGCCGCATCCGCCGCCTTTTCTACCGCTACCATTTCCGCTACGCTAAAAACTTTCATAGTTTATCACCTGTAAACCGGCGCAATTTCAAAATCCCCTGTTCCTTGTACCATTTTAACGTCTGGTAGGCCCCTTTTTCAAATGACGTCGGTACAAATCCCAATTCCTTTTCTGCTTTGGCTGTGGAGATGTGCCAATCCTGAAAAACGTAGGGGGCCATGTTGATGGGGTAAAATGGCTCTTTATGAGTAAAACGAGAAAGCGCCGTCCAGGTGCGGGCCAGAAGCACCACCATCGAAGAGGGGATATTCAGACGCCAGTGCCCGATACCGGCTAAATCGCTGACAATGTTATTGACTTCATTGTGGGTCAGGGAACAGCCGCTGATGTTATAAATTTCGCCCGGTTCCCCTTTATCCAGGGCCAGCATGATGCCTTGGGCTACGTCCGGCACAAAGACGGGGAAGGTGATGTGCTTACCGCCATCCACCCGGATGCGCCAGCCCCGGAGCGGCTCTTCAAAGAAAAGCCGGTTAAAGGCGTACCGACCCCAGGGGCCGTAAAACGCGCCGGGGCGCAGGACAATGACTGGCAGCCCTTCCTGCCCGTAGGCCAGAACGCGGGTTTCCGCTTCTAGTTTGCTTAGTTGGTACGGTTCCTGGGGGCGGCAAACGGTGTTCTCGTCAATCACTTCCTGGGCGGGAGTGGTGCCGACGACGGCGATGGTGGAGATGTAGATGAAGCGTGAGACGTTGTGACTGAGAGCAGCGTTGAGGACGGCCGTTGTCCCTTCTACATTGGTCTGCCAAAACTCCTCCGGTTCGCCCCAAAAACGAAACAATCCGGCGGCATGGATGATTTGATCGCAGCCCTGGCACGCTTCTTGTACGGCCGTCTGGTTGGCAATATCATCCGTATAAGCCAATTCTACCCCCAGCGCTTCCAAAAAGTCTGTGTTGCTGGTAGGGCGCACCAATGCCCGCACTGCATAACCGGCCTGTACCAGCATGGGAACCAGATTGTGACCTAAAAAACCGGTCGCTCCGGTAATCAAAATCATGGGGCTGTTCCTTACTACGTTAGACGGGGGAAGGCGACGCTTTGTGATGAGGCGCCGCCTTCAAGACAAGGTACCCCAGGAGGGAATCGAACCCCCAACCTACGGATTAGAAGTCCGTTGCTCTGTCCGTTGAGCTACTGGGGCCGGTACCATGAGATTTTAATCGTCCGGGGATTAGTCGTCAACCTGATTTCGGTAAGCTCTGATTTTGGGGAGGGTTTCCTGGGTGAAACGGCCGTTTTCCAGCAGCCCAATGAACGATTCCAGATCAGGCCAGATTTCCTGCGCTGTGAAACGCACCGACCAATGATGTTTGTACGGCGTGATGGCGATGATGTAAGCGCCCCCTTTGAACGCTTCCCACATCTCCATCGCTGTGCCCATACTGGGCTGTGGCAGGTAAGCAATCAGCAAATCGGCGTCGCCGGCCCGGTTGGTGTTGGTGATGAAGGTGTGGCGCGCCTGCTCCTCGACATAATTGACGCTGCCCGGATTTAAGGCCCAGGGGTCGGTAATCTGGGCCTGGGGCAGTTGTTTTTGCAGGGCCTCCGTGATTTGCACGCGGTAATTCTGGCTTTCTATCTGGTCATCCATCCGGGTGGCCTGCATAATCCCAGCAATAAAAATGTGCATATCTGCCTCATCCCCGCCGGCTGTGGGCGGGAACAGGCTGATCTGATCGCCATCCTGCAAGGGAGTGTCAAACTGGACCGATTCACCGTTTACGGCCGTGCCCGCCACAAACCCCATATCAATGCCCAACTGGGCCGCCACCGTTGCCACTTCCGCATTATCCGCCACTGTGAGCGAAAACGAGTGATGCGGCGCACCTGGGGCCGTATCAGGCCGATATTTACGCAATTTCCCGTAAAGTTTTACTGTGAGTTCCATCGCACACTTAAACAAAAATCGGGCTTCGCCGCAGCGCAAACCCGATAATAAAAAGCGTATTGCGTATTTCGTATGGCGTAATGATCCCTTTCTTACGCCATACGAAATACGCAATACGTTCTACTCGTCCAGCAGCGGGCGAATACCCTGATAAATTTTCGGGCCGCCCACTGTTTTCAGGATAGTATTTACCGGCCGGTGTACCCGGTCAGCAATTTCCTGAGCAGTCATGGGGATGTTGGCATTGGCTAACAGAACGCAAAATACAGCGTCAACCAGCGAGGTGCGGGTAGCAAAATCTTCTGGTAGCTGGCTAAAATAAGTTTGCACAATGTATTGGAAGCCATCTACCCGATATACTTCGCCCGTTTCTGAGTCTACCAGGTCTACTTCGTCCGTGTCGGCCTCGGCCGGGACATCCTCATCAATGGGCAGGCGGGTGAGCAGGTAGGTTTTCAAGTCTAGGTCAGACTTATCCCACCAATCGTAATCAATGGTGAATTTGGTATCGGCCATAGGCCGTTTGAGCATGGACGCTTTTGGTTTAGGTCGCGGACGTTGAGCCACAATATCTTCCTCTCATCCAATCTGTGAAATCGGCGAAATCTGCGGTTTAGTTGCCATCTTGCCAGCGGTTCTGCACAAATTTCCAATAATGATCGCCTACCGGCTGGAAAGCAGGATGCCGCACCAGTTCGGCAAACATGGGGCCGGGGGGCACCCGGCGCAGCATGTTCAGGGCACTGTATAACGTTTTGGCGTGAACGGTGCTTTGCGGATTCAGGCCGGCTAATTGCGGGAATATCTCCGCCAGCAGGGAGGCGACAGAACGCTGGTGTGATTCGGCGCGCCGCCACAGGGCGTCAATGGCCGCGATGGTGTCAGTACCTACAATCATCAGGTCATCAAAGCCACAGCCCACAGCCCGGCGTTTTAATTCAAACTGGATGCGGTTATCTACGGCCGTAGCCAGACGAATCCACTCTTTCTTGTCCCGCCGCCGGTCGTATCCCAGGCTGACGACACCCGGTTCCGGTCCCGGTTTCAGGTGAACAAAGCCGCCTACCGGAATACTGTGCTTGTCATACCAGTCGGCCAGACCATAAATATAACGGTCTTCCTGTACTACCCAGCCGATAATCTCTTCCTCGGTTTCATCGTCAATCAGGATGATACGTTGCCGGGGTGAATTGCTGGCGGGGAACAACGGCCGTATCCGAGCGCTTAACGGAATCGTTCCCGCGTGCCGGTGAGGGAACAACAACGTAAACACCACCGGATGTACTCCCGGCGGCGCTTCCAGATCAGACCATTCATCATCCAGCTCCCGCTCCAGCAAATGCAGTTGCGGGCTTAACAGCGCCCGGTCATAGGGAATGGAACGGTAGGCGATGCGCGGCGGCGTCTGTAAAACGCCTTCCGGTTCCATGCGGCGCAAAAACCAGGCCACCTCACCTTTGGGCGCCACCTCATCAAAGCGGTCATCCATCAGCAAATGGTAATTCAGGGAAAAGAGCAGCACTTCTTGATCGAGGCCGCTGTCCATATCCAGTTGAGGAGCAAGTTCTTCCGTAGTAAGCGGGCCGCCATTGTGCATTTCCAGAATGGCTTCCGTCAGATGCAAATGTCCGATATTGACTTCAGCCATCAATTGTTTGACAAACCAGACATCCCGCAGCCGCACAAATTCATCGTGCGCCTCCAGCGCTTCGCTCACCTTTTCCTGCACTACATCGCCATACAAGGCAAACAATTGATCCAGGTCTACGTTAGCCAGAGCTTCAAAACCACTGCCATCTTCCACATTCAGACGGTGGTCGGACTTTAACTCGGTAGCAAATTCTCGTACAGTGCCATCAATTTCTACTTTGATGACCTGAAAATAACCATCTTGCGGATTGTAACCGCTGCGTATGTCTTGTACTGTGCCGTGAGCAAAGTCCAAAACAGGGAAAACCAACTCGGTGCCAACTTCATAGCTGGCCTCAGGCTGATAGACAGTGCGGCCAGACAACAAGCGGCGCACATTGTTGGCTTCTTCGGCTACATGATAGGCCATGATGCCACGGGCAATCTGCTCTACTGTTTGCGGCCGTTCTTCTTCTATAAAATGGTTATAAATCTGCTCGATATCTGATTCAGTCAGGGTAAAGTCAGATCCCCAATAAGCAGCTGTTTGAGTTCGGGGCTGAATCACAATGTTCTCCTCGTATCAGGGGAAATTTTGTTTTGAGGGTTACAATTCCCAATAGCATCAAATTTTAAGGTTTGATGACGTTGTAAACACACCCGGAGATTATACCAATCTGGCACAGGGTTGCAAAGTTGGGGCGAACAAGGCGGCAAGATGTTTTCACTTTGCCACCCTGCCACCATTACCCCTGAATCCCGCCCTCGGTCATGGCGTATACATTGAGCAGCCGGTCGGCTTCTTCCGGGGTCAGGTAGCCTTTTTCCAAAACGACTTCACGCACGGTGCGGTTGGTTGCCATCGCTTCTTTGGCTACTTCGGCCCCTTTGGCGTAGCCGATGACGGGATTGAGAGCAGTAACCAGGATGGCGTTTTTAGCCAACCAGCCTGCGGCTTTTTCCGGATTGGCCTGGACGCTGGCAGCGCAACGGCCGTTAAACGTATTGACCGCATTGACAATCACATCCATGCTCTGGAACAGGTTGTAGGCGATAATAGGCATCATCACATTCAACTCAAGCTGTCCCGCCTGCCCGGCCATCAGCACCGTCAGGTCATTGCCAATCACCTGGTACATAGCCATATTGAGCATCTCGGCCATGACGGGGTTGACTTTGCCGGGCATGATGGAAGAACCGGGCTGCACGGCCGTCAGACGAATCTCATCCAGGCCAGTGCTGGGGCCGGAGGAAAGCAGGCGGAAATCGTTGGCGATGCGCACCAAATCCTGAGCCAGATTGCGCAGTGCGCCGCTGAAATAGACGAGGTCGGACATGCTTTGCATAGACTCGAACAGGTTGTCAGACTCTTGCAATTCCAGACCGCTTAACCGGCTGAGGGTGGCTACCATACGGCCGTGATACGCCGGATGCGCA
>JAJRTP010000371.1 GCA_024278255.1 Chloroflexota bacterium
CCGATAAAGCCCAGGTTGCGGATGGTATTGTTGGAGGTACGCACGGCGAGCGATTGTCCAAATATCGCCAGATTGTCACGGTTGGTGTTGACCATGATTTTCGGCCCGCTGGTACGACCGCCGGGCTGGGTGTCGCCGTCAATGGTCACTTGCCCGCCATCATCGGTAATGAAGCGGCGATCCAGTTCCCATTCGTAGGATTCGTCAATTTGCACTTCCCAGATTTGCAAGGCGCTGTCATAGTTCGGATCGCTTGTGGGAATGTTAAACTCAACAGAAATGGGGCGATCCGCATCCGGGCGCACGCCCGCTTCCAGTGTTGCCCGGCGTAAAGTGCATTTGCCATCGGGCGCAGGGGAGTAGATAGCACCGCTGGTGTAGGTGCAGGTATAATTGTCGTAATTGGTACTGTCAGCCAGGTCTTCTGTCGTATCCACAACAATAGTTGTCACGATCTGCGCCTGTATCGGGGCGGGTGTTGGCGCTACTACCCAACCGGCGATCAGGATAAAGAGTATCCCTAAACCAATAACTTTTAACCGTTTTGTGATCTTCATGTTGCATTTCTCCTTGTGGTATGATTATATTGACGCTTTTCAGGCAGCGTTGCGCATGATGCAGCGTGTCCGGGAAGCGCACTTCACGCAAGAACGAGGTAAAATTTCATTCTGGGTAGTGTCACGAATTTTTCGCCGCTTTGAGAGACTACAACAGATTGAGGAAAAAAACAGATTGCGCTTTCAATAGAAAAATCTGTTTCTTTCTGAATCTGTTGTAGTCATGACGAAAAATTCAGGACATTATCTATTCTGTGTTAACAGCATAAAGAAAAAACGATCAGAAAACGATCGGAAAAGCGAAAAACATGAGTCCACAGCCAACATCCAGACATTCTCTACCCCCGCTTCTGCTCAGCCGGTATAAGCTGGCTGCTTTTCTGGCCTGCCAGCGAGGGTTTGAGCTGCGCTATTTGCGGCGGCTGACCTGGCCGGCCGTTCCCCGACCGGAAGAGGATGAGGCGCGGGCAGCGCTGGGGCGGCAGTTTCACCAGTTGTTGCAGCGACATTTTATGGGCTTGCCGGTGGAAACAGCGGCCATTGGGGACGCCCGGCTGCGGCGCTGGTGGGATTTGTTTGCGCAGAACCAACCAGATTTACCGAACGGCCGTATCCTGACCGAAGCTACCCTCACTATCCCTATTGAGCAGCAATTTTTGCACGGCCGTTTTGATTTACTGGTGATTGGCGAAGAAGAGGGACGGCCGTTTGCTCACGTGTTCGACTGGAAAACCGGCAAAGCCCAGGATGAAACGGCGCTGCGGCGCGACTGGCAAACCCGGCTGTATCTGGCGCTGCTGGCGGAAGGGGGCGGGGCCTTGTGGGGAGAAGGCGCGCCGTCTGGGCTTAATCCCGATGACATCCGCATCACCTATTGGTACGTGACGGAGCCGGACAGCCCACGCACGCTTCAGTACAGTCAAACAGAACACCGGCAGAATTGGCAAGAATTGACGGCCGTCGTCAGCCAGATTCAGACGCATCTGGAGAGCGGGGAATGGCCGCTGACGGACGATCTGGTGCAATGCCGCTGGTGCAGCTATCAGATTTATTGCGGGCGGGGCGAGGGGGACACGGCCGTAACCAATCCGGACGAAAGCGAAGAAGAACCGCTGTTCCCGGACGTGGAACCAGCTCTGCCATGACGCTGGACGATTTTTACTTTTTATTGACAGAAGCGGGGCAAAAATGGTTGGCAGATACGGCCGTGACCCCCATCACCCCACAGAATCATTTGCAAATTGCTGCCAGACTGCGCCAGGAACTCCCCCCGGCTCAGGCCCAGGCTGTTTTGGAAACGGTATTGCTGCGGCAGAAAGCGGCCGTTAAATTCAGCCGGGCGGAACGCATGTTTTTTACGCGGGCGGCGCTGGAACAGGCGTCATCTGAAGCGGTGTCCGGCTACCGGGCGGAGCGGTTCCGGCAGGCGGGCTGCCAGCGGGCGGCAGATTTGGGCTGCGGCATTGGCGGGGATGCGTTGGTGCTGGCGACTGCGGCGGAGGTGACGGGGGTGGAGTGGGACCCGCTGCGGCTGGCAATGGCTCAGGAAAATGTGCGGGTGTATGGGCATGGCGGCCGTTTTCATCCGTTGCAGGCAGATTTGCAGGCGTTGACGCCTTTTACCGCAGACGGGGTGTTTTTTGATCCGGGACGGCGGGATGAACAGGGGCGGCGTTTTTATTCGGTGCATCAGTACCAGCCGCCTCTGGCTTTAGTGGACAGGTGGCGGGAGGTGGCGGAGTATACGGCCGTCAAAGTCAGCCCCGGTATCCATTACGACGAAATTCCGCCGGACGCGGAAATTGAGTTTATTTCTTTGCACGGCGAAGTGAAGGAAGGGGTGCTGTGGTATGACGGATTTCGTACCGAGGCAGCACGGCGGGCCACGCTGCTGCCGGAGGGACATACGTTGACATCGAATGATCTGCCGGAGGAGGAGACGGCCGTGACCTCGCCCAAATTGTATCTATACGAACCGGACGGGGCCGTGATTCGGGCACATCTGGTGCAGGCATTGGCCTGGCAGTTAAACGCCACGCTGCTGGACGCGGAAATTGCTTATTTGACGAGCGATGCCGCTCAGGATACGCCTTTTGCCCGCTGCTTCCGACTGGAGGATGTGCTGCCTTTTCAGCTTAAACGATTGCGCCGTTATTTGCAGGCCAGAAATGTGGGGCACGTTACCATCAAAAAGCGGGGCTCGCCCTTAGACCCGGACAAGCTGCGGCAGCAGTTGCGGCTGCGTGGGGATCGCCGGATTCATCGGGTTCTGTTTTTGACGCAAGTAAAAGGGGAAGCGGCCGTTCTTATTGGCCAGGAGGAGAGGTAGAGACAACGACCGGATGGAGGGGAGTTACGGCCGTTGTCCAACTGTTACTGTTCGCTGTTCAGATAATAGCGCAAAACCTCGCGCAATTTACGAATATCCAACGGTTTGGGCAGGTAATCATCACAACCGGCCTCCAAACACCGCTCCCGGTCCCCTACCAGAACCTGAGCCGTGGTAGCAATCAAAGGCACATCAGCCAAATTATCATCTGCCTTAAATTCGCGGGCTAACTCCAGACCGTTTTTACCGGGCAAGTTAATATCCAACAAAATAATATCCGGCGTCATACCATCCAGAATAGATTCGGCCGTCTGCGCATCTTCTGCCATGATTAATTCATGCCCCTCAGCTTCCACAATACGGGAGACCAAAAGCATATTTACGGAGTTATCTTCGACACACAAAACTTTTTTACGACTATCTGTCATAACGACTTACCTTCACTCAATCATTTAAGATTACAATTATTTTTTTAGATACCATACGATGTCCCCTATTTTAGCAAGAAATCGTAACCTTTCTAGGATAAGACCATTTTGTTATCTTGGCACTTACATTCAGGCTGTGATTTCTGCAGCCTGAATTTTAACGGGCGCTGGGTTATAAGGGATGGTGAAGAAGAAAGTACTCCCTTGCCCATAAACACTTTCTATCCAGATTTCACCCCCATGCAAGTTAACCAGTTTTTTGGTAATGGGCATCCCCAAACCAGTACCGCCAGCAGCGCGATTTAAACTACCATCTACCTGCCGGAACTGTTCAAAGACGATAGGAACATGCTCTTCTTTGATGCCGATACCCGTATCCCGAATAGCTACCAGCAAATGATCTGTTTTGTTCTGCATCGTCAGAGTAACACTGCCTTCTTCGGTAAACTTGATGGCGTTCCACATGATATTCCACAAAACCTGGCGCAAGCGAGTGCGATCAGCCATGATTGTATGAACATCCTTGTCTATGTCCAAATGCAGGAGTAACTTCTTCTCTTGAGCCAATGGCGCAGCCAACGCCATAATATCATCAGCCATATGAGGCAGATTAATTTCTTCGTAGCGCAATTCCATACGCCCAGATTCAATCTTGGACATATCCAAAATATCGCCAATCAGGTTGCGCAGATGGTCGCCGCTGTTCCGAATTAAACGTACATCCTCTTCCATTCGTTCATTCAGTTCGCCATCCAAGCCTTCCAGCAGCACGTCGGCAAAACCGATGATGGAGTTGAGAGGTGTGCGTAACTCATGGCTCATGCTGGCCAGGAATTCTGATTTCAACAGGTCTACTTCGCGCAGTTTTTCAGAAGTTTGCACTTGTTCAGCGTATTGTTGGGCATTTTCAATGGCCACGGCAATCTGGGAGGCCAGGGTTTTCTGGGTTCGCAAATCATCTTCTGAGAAGAAATCGGCTTTGTCGGATTGTAAGTCGAGGATGCCTACCAGTTTTTCACCGACAATCATGGGTACGGCTAATTCGGCTTGGGTGTGCGGCAAGAGGGGATGGGGCAGGAAGTCAACGGTTTTACGGACGTTGTTGGCAATGACGCCTTCCCGGGTGCGAGCAGCGCGAGCCACCAGAGAGTCGGCGTATATGTTGATTTCCCGCCCTTCCAGGGTCATTAAACGGCCGATGTTCCCGGCGCCGGCTTTTAATATCAAACGGGTATTGCTTTCGTGCATCAGGTAAATATGAGCGTGGTACAAGTTAAAGCTGGACTTGGCTAAGTCCACCACAGCTTGCAGCAAAGCTTCTGCATCCAAGATAGTGGAAGCGGCCGTGCTTACCTGGGCTACCGTTTCCAGTTCGGCAGCCAGTTTTTCCTGCACAGCCAAAGCATCCTGGGTCTGCTCGAAGAGGCGGGCTGC
>JAJRTP010000372.1 GCA_024278255.1 Chloroflexota bacterium
TAAATCGTTTACTCATGTGTACCTCTCCTTGGTTGGCCGCACCTTCTAGAGGGGTACACATGATTATACCGACTACAACGGTAGAACCTTTTTCTTGTACCACTGCCAGAGGCAGTGGTTTTCAAACGAATAAAACAGGCTGTTTGATAAGGGCATTGCAATAACGCAAAACCCCCTTTGTACGACAGTTTCCTGCGCGCTGTACTTGGGCATGATGTATGGGGCCAAAATAAAGGCTGCCCCTTCGCGCTGTAAAGAAAGAATACCAGCGATTTGGCCGCTCATTTTGCAGCGGCTTATTAATCGTACAAGGGTCAATAATTACATTAGATTTTCACTGCGAGAACACAACAAACCAGCATTGACGACAACTTACACTACACCCTCAAATTTTTTGTTGCCAAGACTCTTTTTCACTATTCCTACCAGTACTAAACTCCTATCCAATGCTATCCAGATTTCCTTACGGAATTACTTACGAGCATCTTGTTATTGACCTTGTTTTACCGAAGAAACGGCCGTCATCTCCCCCGCTTCCACCACATAACACCACCCCCAATAATCAGCAAAACAACCCCGCCCAACACCAGCCACAGCAGCCCGCCGCTGTCCGATTCAACCGGGGCAGGAGACGGCTGCGGTGTGGGCGACACGGCCGTTTCCCCCGGCACAGTCGTCACAACCACAACCTCATCCACGCCAAACACAACCACCGGCACATCATGATCCGTCGCCTTATATGGCAGCCCTTCCGGCGATATATCCAGCCCCATACTGTCCGGATAATCGGCATTGACGTGCATAATTTGCACCTGTGCCACCTCATCCGCCAACGCCGGCGAGACTAAAACACCGTCAATCAACTGGGAAATACCGGCAAAAACAAAGCTGTACCGCCCCTCGTCCGGCACTTGTAAAAGTATGTTCGTAAGACGGCCGTTTTCCGTCATTTCCCGCAGCGTCGGGGACAACTCATAATCGTTAAAATCCCCCATCACAATAATCCGCGCCTGTTCATCCTGTGCCAAAACCTCGTCCACCAGCGCATTGATGTGCTGCGCTTGCAGCAAACGGCGCGGGGCTGTTTCCACCTCACCACCCCGCTTCGATTTGAAATGATTGACGATAACCGTGTACGGCTCCCCGTCCAGCGTCAGGCTCACATGCAGCGGCGGCCGGGAAAAGAGCGGGTCGTCTCCGGGGCGGCACTCCACCGACTTGTCAAAGATACCCGTCTCAAAGGGGGCGCACGTCTGACGCAGTTGGTAATCGCCAATATCCACCCGGTTGGGGTCGCTGAGTAAAGCCACATCAATGCCCCGGCCGTCGGCACTCTCCAGATGGGTGACGGTGTAAGTGAAGCCGCACGCCTCCGCCGCCATCTCCGCCAGCGTATCCAGCAGCGGCTTATTTTCCACTTCCTGAATGCCCACCAGTGTGGGGCAGGCCAATGTCTCGCTGAGGGCGTAGGCCAGCTTTTCTTGTTTGATGGCTAACTCCGCCGGGCTGGGCTTCGGTTCGGCCGAACTGCGGGTATCATCTACCGTGTCGAAGTAATTTTCCACGTTGAACGTGGCAACGGAGAATTGGCCGTCTGCGGAGATAGGCGGTTGGGGCAATGGGGGAAAGGACACGGCCGTAATCCCCAATTTCTCCGGTTCCTGTACCACCATCTTGAACTGTTCAAAATTATACGTCAGCGGTCCCGTCAGGCCGGACACCGTATCCCCCACTTTCAAATTGGGAAAATCAGCGCACTCTACATCGCTGTCATTCAGGATGGTCATCAGATCGTCTACCGGATCGTCTGCCTGCCGCCGGTAAACGCGCTCTGCGCCGCCCGGCAGGAGAATGGTAAAGCCGCAGCCGCTGTACGTCGGCCCCGCCACTTGGACAGTCTCCGGCAGCGTAACCAGCATCCCCTCCAGCGGCTCCAGTGCAGCCACGTCATCTTCCTGGATGGGAATGGGTTCCGGCAGGGGCGCGTCACTGGCTTCCACCTCAATGTTCAAGCCGTCGTCTTCCAGTTCGGTGAAACCGTAATACTCCGTCACCTGTCCCGACACCAATACCTGGTCACCAATGTTGAATGACGGCCGTTCCCGCCCCAAAAACAAGGCAATCCCATCCGATGTAGCCGGATCGCCATCCGCCGCACCCGGCACATCCTGGACGAATGCTGTGTAGTAAATGACGCCTTTAGAATTGCGGTCTTCAAAAATGCCGGTGACAACGCCACGAAAGGTGACATCTTCATTGACAAAAGGTGATTTGGCCCCGGCCCCCTGGATGACGCCAATAGGGGCCAGGCCGTCAGGATTGGACACGGCCGTATCCCCCTCATCACATACCCCCTCCCGCACCCGCTCACCCGGCGTCGGCTGCCGCTGCGCTTCCCAATCGGCCGCACTGTCCGTGTCACAATTGGCGGGAATCCGCTCAATGCTATCCCCGGTCAGTACACCCAGGACAGATGGGCTGAACAAGCTGTCGGAATCACCATAATTGACCGCATCCAGAATTTGATTACGGCCGTCCAGCAGCAGCACTTCATCTCCATCATTCGCCAACACCACATCCCCAGCCGACCACAAGAGAAAACGGCGCATCGTAGGCACCCGCTCGTCGCTGGCTTGAATCTCGTAATCCGGGTCAAAACCAAACAATTCCCGGAAGCCTACGGCCGTTTGGGCAACAACAATCACCTGACCCGGCTCAATAACCGCTCCTTCCGGGAAACGCAGCATCCCTTCATTATCCCCCGGCGTTTCCGAGTCCCCGATTTTAATGTCGGACAGGACGATAACGGCCGCGCCCACGTTAGCCAATTCGATCCATTCTGCCGCCTCATCCGCTCCCGGCGCATCGTAA
>JAJRTP010000027.1 GCA_024278255.1 Chloroflexota bacterium
ATCCTGGCACATCCCCTTTGTAGAAACGCAGCTTGACGTGGCGGAACTGGCGCGGCAGGAAGACATGACGGTGGAAGAGGCGGGGCGGTACGCTCGCTACCGTTTCTTTGCCCAGGCAGCGCGGCAGTTTGGCGCAGAGGCCGTGGCTGTAGGTCACAATGCAGACGATCAGGCGGAGACGGTTCTGATGAATCTGCTGCGGGGCAGCGGGCTGGCTGGTTTGGGAGGAATGCGTCCGGTGGGGCGGGTGCCTGCAGCGGAGGAGTTGGTCTTGTTACGGCCGTTGCTCCACACCTCCCGCACCGACATTGAAGCGTACTGTACCGCCCACCAACTCCAGCCCCGCCATGACGAAAGCAACCGGGATATTAGTTATTTTCGCAACCGGATTCGTCATCAACTTTTGCCCCTGCTGGCAGCTTTTAATCCGCAAATCAAGCCCCATTTAGGCCAACTGGCTCAGGTGGTGCAGGCAGATTATGATTTATTGCAGCAGCTTTTTCAGGCGGAATGGCCGGATTTGCTGGCCGGGCAGGGGACTGGCTGGCTGGCTTTGTGGCGGGCGGCGTGGCGGGAACTGCCGGTTAGCTGGCAGCGTTTGGCTTTGCGGCAGGCGGTCTTGGCGGTACGGCCGTTGCAGACAGAGATTGGCTTTCGATCCATTGAGCAGGCTAGAGAATTGGCCTTGCAGGAGAGTCCCGGGGCGCAGGCGCATCTGCCGGGGGACGTGACGTTGACGGTGGGGTATGAGCGGCTCTTTTTTGCCCTGCCGGATACGGCCGTGCCGCTGGACGCGCCGCAAATTTCAAAGCGCGTTCCGCTGCCTGTGCCGGGGCGAGTGAATTTGTCTGGTGGATGGGTGTTGGAAACGGCCGTCGTCGCCCAACCCGATCTAACTACCATCCAAAACAACCCCGATCCCTGGATGGCTTATGTGGACGGGGACGCGGCGGGCAGCTTGTTTGTCCGGTCCCGGCTGCCGGGGGAGCGGTTTCAGCCGTTGGGGCTGGACGGCCGTTCGGCCAAATTGAAGGATGTGATGATCAATCGTAAAATTGCGCGGGAGTTACGGCCGTATTGGCCCATTGTGGCCAACGAGGAACATGCCGTCTGGCTGGTGGGCCATCAAATTGACGAACGGGTGCGGGTGATGGCTGCGTCCCAAAATATCTGGCAAATGAGGTGTTACCAACAAAAATGAAACAAACAATCAGGCAACTCACTCTGGTTTTAGGTTTGGTTATTCTTTTGGCGGCGTGTCAAAGTCAAAACGAACCGCAGCAGTTGAAAATAGCCACGACCACATCTACCAATGATTCCGGCCTGATGGATTATCTGCTGCCTGATTTTGAGGAAAAGTATAACGCAAAGGTGGACGTGATTGCCGTGGGTACGGGGCAGGCATTGGCTCTGGGCGAATCGGGCGATGTGGATGCGGTGCTGGTTCATGCACGGCCGTTGGAGGACAAATTTGTGGCGGAGGGATATGGTATTAACCGGAAAGACGTGATGCACAACGACTTCATCATCCTCGGCCCGGCGGACGATCCGGCAGGCATTGCCGGAACGGAGAGCGTGGCGGAAGCGCTGGCCCAAATTACGGCGACGGAATCTCCGTTTGTGTCCAGAGGGGATAATTCCGGTACGCACGTCAAGGAGATGGCTTTGTGGGAAATGGCCGGTGTGGAACCGGCCGGCGACTGGTATTTGTCCGTCGGGCAAGGCATGGGGGCGACGCTGACGGTGGCTGACGAGCAGCAAGCGTACACTCTCAGCGACCGGGGCACGTACCTGAAACGGTTGGCTGAGGGGATTGATTTGGAGATTATGGTGGAAGGCGACCCGCCGCTGAATAATCCATATGGCGTCATCATGGTCAACCCGGAGCGCTTCCCTGACGTGAATGCTGATCTGGCCCGGAAATTTGTAGACTGGCTCACTTCTCCGGAAACGCAAGCGGCGATTGACGCTTACCGGGTGAATGGGCATCAACTCTTTTTTGCCGACGCGCCTGGAGGCTGATCATGTTTCTCTCGGCTCTTAGGGAAGCGTTGGCCCTGATCCTGAGCGGTGATTCGGCCTTGTGGCAGATTGTTTGGTTGACGCTGTTGGTGAGCGGGTCGGCTTTGATCATTGCGGCGGCTGTTGGTGTGCCTTCTGGTGCGTTTTTGGGATTACGATCATTTCGGGGGCAAAAGTGGCTGACGGCCGTTATCTACACAGGCATGGGGTTGCCGCCAGTGGTGGTGGGGCTGGTGGTCTTTTTGCTGCTCTCCCGGCAGGGGGTGTTGGGTGATTTAGACTGGCTCTTCACGCCGCAGGCGATGATTCTGGCGCAGGTTGTTCTGGCGGTGCCGTTGGTGATGGGGGTGACGATGACGGCCGTGCGCGGCGTCAGCCGGGAATTACGGCCGCAGCTTCGTTCTCTGGGGGCGACAGATTGGCAAGTATTGAGCGCCATCCTGGGCGAAGCCCGCTTTGGCGTCATTGTGGGACTGGTGGCCGGTTTCGGCGCGGCCATCAGCGAAGTGGGTGCGGTGATGATTGTGGGGGGCAACATTGCCGGCAAAACCCGGGTTCTGACGACGGCTATTGTCTTAGAGACCCGTCAGGGAAACTTTGATTTGGCGCTGGCCTTGGGTATTATCTTATTATTACTGGCGTTTATTACCAATGCCCTGGCAGTACGCTTACAGGGGCGAGTGGATTAGTTTTTGTATGTCCCAGGCACCCATTTATTCAGCAAAAAATATCACTCGGGTCTATAACGGCCGTACCGTCCTGAACCTGGATGCGCTGCAAGTGCGAGCAGGGGAAGTGCTGGCGGTGGTCGGGCCAAGCGGGGCGGGGAAGAGTACGCTGCTGCGGCTGCTGGCTTTTCTGGAACGTCCGTCCGCGGGGGAGTTGGCTTTTTACGGCCGTCCTGTGAGCGACCAATGGCCGGATTTGGCGGCACGGCGGCGGGTGACGATGGTGTTTCAACGGCCGCAGCTTTTGCGCCGCTCCGTGCGGGAGAATGTGGCTTACGGGCTGGGGGTGCGGGGGGAACGGGAGAATGGGCAGGTTACGGCCGTGCTGGATCAACTCGGTTTGGATGCCGTGGCTACAGCCAAAGCTCATACCCTCTCTGGCGGTGAAGCGCAGCGGGTAGCCTTGGCCCGCGCCCTAGTCCTCCGGCCGGACGTGCTGCTGCTGGACGAGCCGACGGCCAATCTGGACCCGTATAACATCAACATTATCGAGCAATTTGTCCGCCGGGTGAACGAGGCACAAAACACTACTGTCGTCATTGTTACCCACAATATTTTCCAGGCGCGGCGGCTGGCGCATCGGGTGGGGTTGCTGTTGGACGGCCGTTTGGTGGAGATTGCGGAGACGGAGGATTTCTTTGCACGGCCGTCCCAGCCCGAAACGGCCGCTTTCGTTAAGGGCGAAATCATTTATTGATGGAAAAGGAATGTTAGAATGATGGTAGTCACTGTTCAAGCAGCCAAAACGAACTTCCCTGAACTTTTGCAGCGTGTAAAAAACGGGGAAAGCATTATCATTACAGACGCAGGATAGCCCGTAGCCGTCTTGTCGCCGATTGAGAAAGCTCCGGCAAAGCGTGTACCCGGTATTGATGCCGGTAAAGTAGTTATCAAGTCTGATTTTGACGATCCGTTGCCCGCGTTTAATCTAGGAGACAACTGACTTGCCGGTTTTTACACATTATAATCGGTTTGTGATTCTTCCAGTTGCAAAAGAGGTTTTTGTAAGGCTAACTGGCCGCCTTGAGGATAAAGCAAATCGTTTGTGTGGGGATCAAAATTAGCGATTAGCACTTCTTGGTTCAATACTCGTTTGACCCCGTTTTTCTTGGCGCTCATGCCTGAATATGATTGTATGGGAATAATTTGATAACCGGGGTACATTTGGCGGACTTCAGGTGTGTCGTAGGAAGAAAGAATCCATTTGCATTTGGTTTCTGACAGCCGGACTGCTAGTCGCCGGTGATCTTCCCAATCTTGCATATTATGCTTATAATTGCATCCGTTTTTAGGATAAGGTGGATCAAGGTACATGAAAGTTTTGGGGCGATCATAACGATCAATGCACTGTTCCCAGCTCAGGTTTTCGATGATAACGGTACGGAGCCGCGCGTGGACTGGTTCCATACGTTTTCGCAAATGTTTTAAGGCGCCAATGAGGCGATTTCCGTGGCCGCCATCAGAAATACTGGTCTGAAAACGGGGATAATCCAGTTCGCCTCCCCATCCAGCCATGATGAGATAGTAAAAGCGGTGGGCGCGTTCTATATCGGACAATTGTGTAGGGTTTGCTTGCGCCAATCTTTCAAATTCAGCGCGGGAAACTAATTCCCATTCAAAGGATTGGATTAACTCTTCAGGCTTATGTTTGAGGACGCGGAAGAAATTGATGAGTTCCTGATCAATATCGTTGATGACTTCGACCGGGCTTGGTTGTTTACCAAATAGCACCCAAGCGCCGCCGGCAAATGGCTCTACGTAACAGGTATGATCGGGTATTAGCGGAATAATGTGTTTCCGCAATCGTGATTTTCCACCGACCCAGCGAATGGGGCTATTGATCATTTTTTGTTTGTTAGAAGCCATAAAATTACCACCATGTCTCTGTTAGAGACATTTTATCACGTTTTATTTGGAATGGCAAGGTATATGCACAAATGTTCTTAGTAGTATAAGCGACCAGAAGAACATTAGGCAAGTTGAATTTAACTGATGGAACGCTTTGGTGAAAAATTACGCGCCTTGAGAAAATATCATCACGTAACTCTACAATGGTTAGCCAATGAATTAGGGTACTCAACTCACAGTTACATCAGTGAGATTGAAAAAGGGCAAAAAATACCCACTGCGCAGTTTGTCCTCAAGGTTTCCCGGTTATTTCAGGTTTCAACTGATATGTTGTTGAAAGATGAGATAGAACTGAATTTGGAAAATTCAAGGATTATGGATATATGAGCCTCCCTTTTGTAGAGCGGAATCCAACCGACGCCGAAATTGAGAAATTGAGGCTGATTTTGAGTACCTATCAGGATGGCAGCGGTATGTTGCAGCGTGATGGCGGGCGTACTTTGCCGGGGTGGCGAGATTTTGAGCGTTCCGTGGCTGCTGCTTTTTTGGGAAAGGCACTTGAGAGCAAGTGGATTTATGATGTGATTTTGACTAATTCAAAAGGCGTCCAGTTTGGCGTATCGTGTAAGATGAGGGGGACATTGCGAGAGGTAGAACGTAAGGGACGTGTAACCGTTGAACTCTCCAATGCGTCTGGCGAATTTTGGGATTCGGTGAAGACGCGAGGAATAACGCAAGAAAATTATCACGAACACCCCGGAATTGTGGGAGCCACGATTATTGAAGTAGTAGAAGGGTGGCACGCAAACGTTGGTCTGGACAATGGCGGTTTCATTGATAATTCCCGGAGTTTTTTCTTGTCGCTTCAATGGGAGCCTAAAACGGGCCAGTACCAATTGTTTCAATATCCTGTTGATTTACCTGATCCCGTAGAACTTGTATGGGAAGTCGCTGGCAGACGTTTAATTGGACGCGATCAGACAGGCGTTCTATTTGAGTGGTATGGTTTGTCCGGCGGTCAATTGAAATATTACCCGCTGGCAGATTTGGCCGATTGGCAATCTGGCGTATTTTATCTGGAACCATTGCCGGATGATCTGGAGTATGGCTTGCAACGCAAGGCTGAGTTGTACTTTTCAGACATATGGCCGGGCAATTGAAAGACAGTTTCATTTGCTCGGCGTAATAACGTGCGGATTATCAAAGAGGTGCTTTCATGACTCAAAATTTACGCAGCCGATTGTTGGCCGGTGAATTGTTGATTAGCACAATGTTGACTTTTCCCTCGGCGGAAATTGCGGAGATGACGGCGCTGGCTGCTGGACACCGGCCTTGTGATGAATGTCAGCGGGAACGAGCGCAGCAGTTTCGGGCGGCTGGCGTGCAGCGAATCCTGAATTGGGGTACGGCCGTGCCCTCAAAATGAACCCCACCAGTTTTTCAGGTCGCGCATCCCTTGCGCGTTGAGTTTGTGACCAGTATCGTACTCTTTGTAAGTGAGAGATGCGCCCGCGGCCTGGACAGCTTGGGCGCTGGCGCGGGCGGTGACCAGAGGAACGCGCTCATCTTGTGTGCCTGCGGCCATAAAGACGGGTAAATCCTGTAAGATGTTGGGGGGTACAGCTCTTTGGGCGGGCGAAGGCATGAAGCCGACGAGACTGGCAATGGCCTGAATCCAAGCGGGCTGGTGGACGGCCGTAGCCAAAGCTGCCGCCGCTCCCTGACTAAATCCCATCATATGAATTTGGTGCAAATCGGCATTATACAGGGCAGGCAGAGCGTGGATGAATTGGGTGATAGCGTTGACGGCCGTATCAAACTGTTCCAGCGTGGGCCATTCCTGAGGGGCGCGGGGCTGCCAACTGAAACGGCCGTCCCCTTCCTGAGCAACGCCTCTGGGAGCCACGATGAGCCAGTGAGGCGGCAGAGACCGGGAAAAAACCCACATGGCATCTTCATTGCCCCAGTAACCATGCAGGAGTACGGCCGTGGGGTGCGGTCCGGATGAGTCCGGCAGCAGCACCCGGTGTACCAGACCGGTTTGAGCCAGCGCCAGCCCACGATCAACTAAAAATGGTTTAACCTTCATGGGAGATACTGTAACATAAACTGATCACTTATGACCACATTAATAGGGGAGCGACCAGACAAAAAAAGAGGTGGTAGACTAACGGGCGTTAGTCCAACCACCTCTGGGGGGGGAGCCACGAAAAGTATATCATCCTTTAGTACCATAGTCAACAATTTGTTTTAATCTCGCGGCCGGGGGCAGTTTTGTGTAAATTTGGTGAACCTTTGCCAACTCCTCGAAAAACACTGTTTTTCCAGTTGCGTATCCCTCAATAATCTTTATAATGTCAATTCCAGCCTAATCTTAAAATTTTAAGGATCGGATATTAATGAGGGCAATTGTCATTTTACTGGTGGGGGGGAAAAATAGTGGAGATAATTCCATTCAAGCTGCCCTGGAAAAAGCCAACTATGGCGTGGAAGTTGTTTCTACTGGCGCTCAGGCCGTGAAAGCACTCGAAAAAAAATCACCCAATCTAATTGTATACAATGCCCCGGCGATGCGTTCCAGTGGTGTGCGCACCTGCCGCCGTTTGCGCCGCACGGTCCCGGAAACCCCTATTGTGCATATCCGGGCGGCCGGTACGCCGGAGGATCATGAGGCTGAGGCGGACGTTTACCTGGAACAGCCGTTTACATCCCGTAAATTATTGAACAGAGTGCGTTTTTTACTGCCGGCCGATGAAGATAACGAAGAAATTGTGCGGTATGGTAAAGTAACACTATATCTGTCCAAACGGTCGGTAGAAGTGGCGGGGCGGGGTGAGAGCAAACTGACACCGAAGGTAGCCCGCTTGCTGGAAGAGTTGATGCGTCATCCCAACGAGATAGTCACGCGCAAGCAGTTGATGCAAACGGTATGGCAAACGGATTATGTGGGGGATACGCGCACCCTGGATGTGCATGTGCGCTGGGCGCGGGAGTTGATTGAAGCTGATCCCAGCAAGCCGGAATATTTGATTACCAAACGGGGGCAGGGTTATATTTTCACCATGCTGCCCCCCGATCAACGATCTGAATAATATCAGGTTGCTTTCTTTACTTTGAAGGCGGCTACGATGGCAATCAGGCCGCCAATGACGCCGATGATACCCAGAACGAAGGGCAATGTAATCGCCCCAATCAATGGATTTGCCAGTAATATTAAGCCAAAAATAACACTCAATACACCCAAAATAATTTGGCCCCAGTGCGTATGGGCCTTAAACCCCTGGTAAATGGCTGCACCGCCCACAATTAACCCTTGGATACCCAGAATAATAATCGCCGTTGTGGCTACCAAAAGAGCGCTCAGGAAGAAGCTTTGCAAGACCAGCAGGCCAGCCAGAATGCCCATAATACCGGCAAACAGTTTCCAGCCCCAGGCAGAACGATCTTTGAATAGGCTGATAAGGGAAAAGATACCGGCGATAAACCAGTAAATGCCCAGCAACTGGACCAATACGGCCGTTGTCACCCCAGGTGAAATCAACAACAAAACACCAATGATTAAGGCAGCCAGCCCATTCAGTAATACCAGCCACCAGGGGATTTGCTCTGCCTCTGCTTTATCTGCCATACTTGTCGCCATAAGAAGCCTCCTGATTTACACATCCAGATTACGTACTTCTGAGGAATGGGTCATAATAAACCGTTTGCGGGGGCCTACTTCGGACCCCATCAGCATGTCGAAAGTTTTATCGGCAGCGACGGCGTCCTCAATGGTGACTTGCAGCAGAATGCGTTCGGCCGGGTCCATCGTGGTTTCCCATAGCTGTTCCGGGTTCATTTCACCCAGACCTTTGTAGCGCTGAATTTCGTATTTCTTATCCGCATTTTGTAAATCAGCGATGACCTGCTCATTCTCGGCTTCAGAGTAAATGTAGCGCAAGTTTTTGCCGCTTTTGATGCGGTAGAGGGGCGGCTGGGCAATGAAGAGATGACCCTGCTCAATGAGCGTGGGCATGTAGCGGAAGAAAAAGGTCAGCAGCAAAGTGCGGATGTGGCTGCCGTCTACGTCGGCGTCGCACATGATGATAATGCGGTGGTAACGCAAATTTTCCTGGTCAAACGTCTCGCCAATGCCTGTACCCAGAGCAGAAATCATGGCTTTTACTTCGTTGTTGGCCAGAATCTTGTCCAGCCGGGCGCGTTCTGTGTTCAGGATTTTACCGCGCAGGGGCAGGATGGCCTGGAAGTGCCGGTCGCGGCCTTGTTTGGCAGAACCGCCGGCCGAATCACCCTCGACGATGTACAGTTCGCATTTGGCCGGGTCCCGTTCGGAGCAGTCGGCCAGCTTGCCGGGCAGGGTCATGCTTTCCAGGGCGCTCTTGCGCATGACCAGCTCGCGGGCTTTGCGGGCGGCAGCCCGGGCGCGGGAACTGGTGAGGCAGCGTTCCACAATGCGCCGGGCTTCGCGTGGGTTTTCGTCCAGGTAGGCGGACAGGGCTTCGGCAGTGGCGGCGGCTACCACGCCGGATACTTCGGCGTTCATCAGCTTCACTTTGGTTTGGCTTTCAAATTGGGGATCGGGGTGTTTGATGCTGACCACGGCCGTTAACCCCTCCCTTGTATCATCACTGGAGAAATTCTTATCCTTCTCCTTGAGAAAATTATTTTTCCGGGCAAAGGAGTTGATGACGCGAGTCACGGCCGTGCGCAGACCCGTCAAGTGCGTACCACCATCCGGGGTATGGATGGTATTGGCGAAAGCGTACTCAGACGTGGCGATGCCTTCCGTATATTGCAAGGCCACTTCAATTTCAATGTTGTCAATTTCCTTTTTGGCGTAGACGGGGCTGTGCAGCGTCTTCCGGTTGCGGTTCAGGTAGCGCACAAATGATTTAACGCCGCCTTCAAAGTAAAAACTCATTTCCTTGGCGGGAGACGGCCGTTCATCCCCCAATTTCAAATAGACGCCGCTGGTGACAAAAGCCATTTCCCGGAAGCGGTTCATTAACGTGTCAAAACGATAATGGGCTTCTTCTTCAAAGATGGTGGGATCAAACTTGAACTGGCTGGTCGTACCGGTCGCTTCACCCTTTTTCAGCTTGCGCACCTTCTTCACCGGCCCTTGGGGGATGCCGCGGGCATACCGCTGTTCCCAGACGTACCCCTCGCGCCGCACGGTGACCACCATCCATTCAGACAGAGCATTAACGGCCGCTGCGCCCACACCATGCAGACCGCCGGACACCTTGTAAGCGGCATTGTCGAACTTGCCCCCGGCGTGCAGCGTAGTATGCACCAGTTCCAGCGCCGACACTTTTTCTATGGGGTGCTTGGCCACGGGAATGCCTACGCCGTCGTCCGTTACGCTGACACTCTCATCCTCGTGAATAATGACTTCGATACGGCCGCAGCGTCCGGCCAGCGCTTCGTCAATGGAGTTGTCTACGATTTCATAAACCAGGTGATGCAGCGCCTTCATATCCGTGCCGCCGACGTACATACCGGGGCGCCGGCGCACCGCTTCCAGCCCTTTCAATACCTGGATACTACCAGCATCATACTGTCTTTCTGCTTCAGTTTTTGCCATTCGTCAATTCCTTTTAAGCGTTGATTGGGATTTACAGATGGGGGCGATTTTCCCTCAAAATTACGGATAAATTCATGCCATAATTATACCACATTTACCCTGAATACTGTACATAAATGAGGAGAAGATTGGTAGCGGGAGTGCAGCAGATACTTCGGTAAACTCAGTACAAGTTAGGAAAGAAACAGATAACTTTCCCTGAGGAAATTTGTTCCTGCCTTTATCTGTGGCCATCTTGATAAAAAGTCAAAAATAATAACGTAGATATTCGGGTACAATACGCAACAGAAAGAGGAAGGTGGTGAAAATATGGGTTTATCTGCTGTTATTGATTCGATTCGGGCGTCTAGCGTAGTGCAGACGACTGATAGTACGGAATTGTACCGCACGGCCGTATTTGTGCCGTCCGGGTCTGACGAGCCGCCGGTGCGTTTGAGTGTACTCGACGTGCCGCCGCACCAGCCGGGTGGCGAGACGCTGGTCTTGCTGCATGGCTATGCAGCTAATAGTTCCTGGTGGCGGCCGCAGATACCGGCGTTGGCCCAGGAGAACCGGGTGATTGCCATTGATGCGCGGGGCAGTGGTCTGTCGGCCCAACCGGAAACCGGTTATACCATCGAACAGTTGGCAGATGACGTGGCGACCGTCCTGGACGCTCTGGGCGTGGCGGAACCGGTCGTTGTAGCCGGACATTCTACCGGCGGCTTTGTCGTGACCGACTTTACCCTGCGCTATCCGGAACGGGTCAAGAAAATCATTTTGGTGGCGACGCCCCTCTCCTTTGCCGGCAGTTCCACCATCCGCACGGCCAATTTTTTCATGTCTTTCCCCGATTTTTTCTTTCGTATTGGCCAGCGTGTTTATGAATTGGACCCGCGCGGGCAGGCCAGTTTGCTGGGACTGAAGCGGCTGTTCCGCGATTCGTTGATTCACTGGGATGGGACGGAGAAATTTTCGCGCATTCAACAGCCCGCCCTGGTCATTGAAGGCTTTCGGGACGCTTTGTTTCCTGCTTCATCGTACCAGAAAGAGGCTGATTTGCTGCCCCAGGCGGAGATAGTGCAGATTCGGGTGTCCAAGCATCAGGTGACGTTGGAACGGCCGAAGGCGGTGCTGCGGGCTGTGCAGCAGTTTATTGCCCCGGAATCTGCTTTCAAACCGGCCTGGCGCAGCGAAAATGACGATGTGGAAAGTATCCGGCTGCTGACGAAACGGCCGTGGATTGTCCGGTATGAGGGAGATTTGCCGGCCGAACTCCTCCTGCCCCGCGTGACCCTGACCCATTTACTGGCTCACGCGGTACGGCATTTTGGCAAACGGCCGGGCCTCCAATTCGGCAAATCCTATCTGACCTATGAGCAAGTAGGGGATGAGGCGCTGCGGCTGGCGCGCTCTCTGACAGAATGGGGTGTTACTGAGGGAGATCGCGTCTTTTTTGTTCTGCCCAACGTGCCGCAACTGGTCATCGCCCTGTATGCCGTGACGCACATTGGGGGCATCGCCGTATTAGCCGATCCGGCGGACAGCGCAGAGCGTTTGGCGGCGCAGGCCAATCAGACCGGCGCGGCGTATCTTATCATCCCGGCGGCATTGGCGGACGCGGCTCAATCGCTGATGGAGCAAACGGCTGTTGATCGCGTTTTGTTTACTTCTGAAGCGGATTATGGGGCGGCTGGGAAACGGCCGTCCGCCAAACCGTTTAGTTTGCCTGCCGGGAGTGTGCGCTGGCAAGCGATGCTGGACGGAGTATCGGCGGAACCGTTTTTGCCTACAGCAACGGCAGAAACAACGGCCGTACTCCTTTTTACCGGCGCTAATGTTGTGGCCTTAAGCCATGCCAATTTGATAGCGGCGGCGGTGCAGTTAGGTTCATGGTTGACGCCGCTGCCCCAGGGGACGGGATCGGTTTTGAGCGGCGTATCATTTTCTACGGCGTATGGCTTGACGTTAGGAGTGAATACGGCCGTATTCCGAGCTGCCAAAATGATTTTGCCGGAAGATACGGCCGTAGATACCCTGCTGGAAACCATCAAAAAAGAATCGCCCACGCTTTTCCTGGGGACGCCATCGTTGTACAAGTCGTTTGTCTGGCATCAGGCTCTTAAATCGTTCATGCCGCAGGAACCGCCCCTCTTCCTCAGCAGCGGCGCGCCTTTGCCGGTGGAAGTGGAAGAGGCATTCCAGCGGCTGACCAGGGCCAGAGTGCTGGAATTGTATGGTCTGACGGAAACAGGTTATGCGGCGATGGCCACGCCAGTGAAGCGGGATCGCACCGGTTCGGTAGGGCTGCCTGTGCCCAATACGGCCGTGCGCGTTACCCATCCGGACACGGGTGAGACGCTGCCTTTTGACCATCCGGGACTCCTCTGGCTGCGCGGCCCGCAACTGGCGCCAGGGTATTGGCAAGACGGCGCCATTACGCCTCTGGCGGCGGACGGCTGGCTGAATACGGGCGATTTGGCAGAGATGGATGACGACGGTTATTTTCGCATTTTGGGCCGGGTGGGGGAGGTGTTGGTGGTGGCGGATACGGCCGTATTCCCCCGCGATATTGAGGAGACGATTTATGAGATGCCGGGGGTGATGGAAACGGCCGTGTTCGTCAAAGACGGCCAATTCGTTGCCTGCGTGGTCAAACAAGCCCCAGACCAGCCGCCCACCACTGAAGACATCCTGGCATTTTGTCGCAAACGTTTACCCCATGCCCCAGCAATTCTAAATGTAAATTTGCCCAAGCGCTTCAATTTAAGTTAAATACTTCCCAAACAAGACGGGAGAGTACAAGATGGGTAAAAAAGCACAAGTTCGTCATTATATTGAACAGTAAAGCCAAACTGCCAACACATTGCCAAAAAAACGAGCAGGAAGACATAATCAGATTAACCAAATGAAAGATGC
>JAJRTP010000373.1 GCA_024278255.1 Chloroflexota bacterium
GATTTGCCAAATCGCCCTACATTTTCGAAGGAGAAAGTTATTGAAAAGAAAATATCTTTACCCACACAACATTTGTTACAACAACCAATACAACTTATCTAAAGGAGGATAAGAAACCATGTTAAACCACAAACGATTTATCTTAGTAAGCTTCTTGCTCATCCTGACTTTGGCGCTGGTCGCCTGTGGCGGCAGTGAGCCGGAAGCCGCTCCAGAAGAAACCACCACAGAAACAACTGAAGAGACTGTGGCTGAACAACCGGCCGAAGAAACCACCACTGAAACCACCGAAGAAGCGCCTGCCCCGGAAACGATGCCCGTCCCGGAAGTGGATTTCCCCGTCATTCCCGGCGGTTTTCTGGAACAAGCCATCCTCGGTGATTTCGAGGGTACAGTTGTTACCGTAGACGGCCCCTTTGCCGATGCTGACGTAGTGCGTTTTGAAAAATCCGTAGCGCCCTTTGAAGAAGCTACCGGCATTGACGTACAATACATTGGCGGTAAAGAATTTGAAGCCTCCATTTCTGTGCGCGTAGACGCCGGCGACGCCCCCGATATTGCCGACTTTCCCCAACCGGGGCTGATGGCTAACTTCGTGCGCAACGGCAAGACCGTGGACCCCAGCACTTACATTCCCGAAGAATGGTTACAGCAGCAGTACAATCAAAGCTGGCTGGACATGGCCGATGTAGACGGCACGATGGGCGGCGTCTGGCATCGCTTTAACGGCAAGAGCCTGGTCTGGTATCCCATCGATGATTTCGAGGCAGCCGGTTACGAAATTCCCGAAACCTGGGACGATCTGCTGGCTCTGACCCAAACCATCGCTGATGACGGCGACGCGGCCTGGTGTATCGGCATCGAATCTGGTGTAGCTACGGGTTGGGCAGCCACCGACTGGACAGAAGAGATGATGCTGCGCACCACTTCCCTGGAGAATTACGATGACTGGGTGGCTGGTGAACTGCCCTTCAACTCGCCTGAAGTGAAGACGGCCGTAGAAACCTGGAGTGACATCTGGTTCAACGACGACTACGTCTTTGGCGGCCGGGATTCCATCGTCACCACCAACTTTGGCGATGCTCCGCTGCCCATGTTTGAAGACCCGCCGCAGTGCTGGCTGCACAAACAAGGCAACTTCATCACCTCCTTCTTCCCTGAAGGGTCCGAATTTGGTGTGGATTACGGCGTCTTCTACTTCCCGCCCGTAGATGAACAGTATGGCAAACCGTTCCTGGTAGCCGGTGACATTATGACTCAGTTCAACGAACGGCCGGAAGTCAACGCCCTGATGGAATACTTCACCACCCCGCAATCGGCCGGCGGCTGGCTGGCTGATGGCGGTGCCTTGGCGGTACATCAAACCACCACAGCGGATATGTACGGGCAGGAACTAGAACGTAATCTGGCTGAACTGGTAGCCAACGCCACCAGCTTCCGCTTTGATGGCTCTGACCTGATGCCCGGCGAGGTAGGCGCCGGCACATTCTGGACCGGCATGACCGACTACGTGAGCGGTGCGGCCGATCTGGATACGGTAATGTCTGAAATTGACGCTTCCTGGCCTTCCGGCGTCGAAGGGCAATCATCTGCTACCGAGGAAGAACCGGCGATGGCGGAAGGCCCCTTCCCCGTCATTCCCGGCGGATTCCTGGAACAAGCCCTGAATGGTGACTTTGATGGCGCAGTTGTCACCGTAGACGGCCCCTTTGCCGATGCCGACGTAGTGCGTTTCGACAAATCTATGGCTCCTTTTGAGGAAGCCACTGGCATTGACGTGCAGTACATCGGCGGCAAAGAGTTTGAAGCCTCCATCTCCGTCCGCGTAGATGCCGGCGACGCCCCCGACATTGCCGACTTCCCTCAACCGGGGTTGATGGCTAACTTTGTCAGTCAGGGCGTTACGGTTGACCCCACCACCTATATTCCCGAAGAATGGTTACAGCAGCAGTACAACCAAAGCTGGCTGGACATGGCCGACGTAGATGGCACGGTGGGCGGTGTCTGGCATCGCTTTAACGGTAAGAGCCTTGTTTGGTATCCCATTGATGATTTCGAGGCAGCCGGTTACGAGATTCCCGAAACCTGGGACGATCTGCTGGCTCTGACCCAGACCATCGCTGATGATGGCGACGCGGCCTGGTGCATCGGCATCGAATCCGGCGTGGCCACCGGCTGGGCAGCTACCGACTGGACAGAAGAGATGATGCTGCGCACTACTTCCCTGGAGAATTACGATGCCTGGGTAGCTGGTGAACTGGCCTTCAACTCGCCTGAAGTGAAGACGGCCATCGAAACCTGGAGCGACATCTGGTTCAACGACGACTACGTCTTTGGCGGCCGGGATTCCATCGTCACCACCAACTTTGGTGATGCCCCACTGCCCATGTTTGAAGACCCGCCGCAGTGCTGGTTGCACAAACAAGGCAACTTCATCACCTCCTTCTTCCCTGAGGGGTCCGAATTTGGTGTGGACTATGGCGTTTTCTACTTCCCGCCTGTGGATGAGGCTTATGGTAAGCCATTCCTGGTAGCTGGCGACATTATGACCCAGTTCAACGAACGGCCGGAAGTCAACGCCTTGATGGAATACTTCACGGTTCCGGAATCGGCCGGCGGCTGGCTGTCTGATGGCGGCGCATTAGCGGTGCATCAAACCACTACGCCGGACATGTATGGGCAGGACTTGGAACGCAATCTGGCTGAACTGGTAGCTAACGCTTCTAGCTTCCGCTTTGATGGCTCTGACCTGATGCCCGGCGAGGTAGGCGCGGGTACATTCTGGACCGGCATGACCGACTACGTGAGTGGTGCGGCTGATCTGGATACGGTGCTGTCAGAAATTGATGCTTCCTGGCCGCAGTAATCAGTAAACAGTAATCAGTTTTCAGTGTTCAGTTTTCAGTGACGTGGTTCTTTGCTCACTGATTACTGAACACTGATCACTGAACACGGGAAAGGAGGTGGATCATGGCTCATGTTGATGCATCTGAAAAGCAGGAAATGGGGGTGGGTGCGCGTTTTATAGCCTTTATCAGTAGTGTGTTTTTGGCGGTGATTATTCCACTCATTGCTTTTGCGGTCATCTATGCCGGGTTCATCTTTTTGCGGGACAGCAATGCACCCAAGTGGGTCATCACCCTGGTGGCGATTGTCTGGGGGGTAGGGGGAATTGCCGTACTATATTGGGTATTTAATGGTCTGGTAGAGCGACTGCCACCGGCCTGGACGGCGCGATTACAGCCCTTTGTGTTTGTAGGGCCGGCGTTGGCAATTCTGGTTTGGTATCTGGCCTTACCTACAGCACGCACATTCTGGCTGAGCTTGCATGACCGAAATGCAGATGCCTTTGTCGGACTGGCAAATTACAGCGCCATTTTTACAGAACGGGTCATGCGGGAAGCTTTCCGTAACAATCTGATGTGGATTATTTTTGGCAGCACCTTTTCGGTGCTGTTTGGTTTATTGGTGGCTACACTGGCCGACCGCAGCCGTTGGGAACGGGTGTCTAAAACCTTCATCTTCTTGCCCATGGCTATCTCGTTTGTCGGCGCCGGGGTGATCTGGAATTTTATTTATGAAGTGCGCCCGGTAACGGTACCTCAAATCGGACTGCTCAATGCGATTGTGGTGGCGTTGGGGGGTACGCCCAAACCGTGGTATGCCTGGACGGATATTATTCCCTGGAACAATTTGTTTCTCATTGTGATCGTTGTCTGGCTGCAAGCCGGTTTTTCCATGGTGCTGTTTTCCGCGGCCTTGAAAGGTATTCCCAGTGAATTGATGGAAGCCGGCCGGGTGGATGGGGCCTCAGAGATACAAATTTATTTCCGCATCATGTTGCCCTACATTCGGGGCACGATCATTACAGTTTGGACGACAATTGTCATTTTTACATTGAAGATTTTTGACGTGGTGTGGGTGATGACAGGCGGCCAATTCGGTACGGAGGTAATTGCCACGCAGTTCTTCCGCCAATCGTTTGTGGCCCGCAACTCCGGGTTTGGCTCGGCCATTGCCATTATTCTGCTGCTGGCGGTGATTCCGGTGATGATTTACAACTTGCGCCAGTTCCGGGAACAGGAGGCATTTTAACCATGAGTGTACGTAGACGGCGATTGTTCAATGATATTTTGGTAAATGGCGGGCTGTTGCTGCTGGTACTGTTGTGGACGGTTCCTACGCTGGGGCTGTTTATCTCTTCCTGGCGCACGCGACAGGATATTCAAACGTCGGGCTGGTGGACAGTTTTTCCCCACCGGGAATGGCAGACTGTGGCCACGTTAGACCCGAAAGAATTGGGGCTTGATCCGGACAGTGTGATGCAGGTGGAAGGAGCGGAAGGCACGTTTAAGGAACTGCGTGAGGGCGTGACCACGTCGGATGGCAAACAGGTGATCTGGGTGGGGAATAAGCGTTTGGGGCGGATTGAGGTGCAGGATCAAGTGTGGACGGTTACCTGGGATTTTACGCTGGACAATTACCGGCAGGTATTGTCTGGGAAGGATTATGTCTACAAAACGACGGATGGCACAGAGGAGGTAATCCCTGGCGACGATATGTCGGGCGCATTTTTGAACAGTCTGGCAGTGGCCATTCCGGCGACGGTAATCCCGATTTTGATTGCGGCGTTTGCCGCGTATGCTTTTGCCTGGATGCACTTTCCGGGGCGGCGTCTGTTCTTTATTTTGGTGATTGCTTTGCTGGTGGTACCGCTGCAAATTGCCCTGGTACCTATTTTACGGGATTACAGTTTTCTGAAGTTGAACGGGACGTTTTTGGGGATGTGGCTGGCGCATACGGGATTTGGTTTGGCGTTGGCGACGTATCTGCTTTACAACTATATCAGTACGCTGCCGCGGGAGACACTGGAGTCGGCGTTTATTGACGGGGCATCCCATTTTACGGTGTTTACCCGGCTGGTGCTGCCGCTTTCGGTGCCGGCGCTGGCTTCGTTTGCCATTTTCCAGTTTTTATGGGTGTGGAATGATTATCTGGTGGCCTTGATTTTCCTGGGCGGCAATCCGGAGACGAAGGTGGTGACGCAGCGGTTGGCGGATATTGTGGGATCGCGGGGGAATGACTGGCATTTGTTGACGGCCGGAGCGTTTGTCTCCATGATTTTGCCGTTGGTGGTGTTTTTTGCCTTGCAGCGGTACTTTGTGCGGGGCTTGATGGCCGGATCGGTGAAGGGGTAATCAGTGTGCAGTGTCCAGTGGGCAGTGTTGGGCGAGCGACTGAACACTGAACACTGCACACTGGAAACTAAAGTTATGATGAATCTTGATTTTCCAAAGGGGTTTTTGTGGGGGGTGGCGACGTCAGCGTATCAGATTGAGGGGGCGTGGGATGAAGACGGCCGTACCCCTTCCATCTGGGACACCTTTTCCCACACGCCGGGTAAGACCAAAAACGGGGCGACGGGCGACGTGGCCTGCGACCATTACCACCGCTGGCCGGAAGATGTGGCCTTAATGGCGGAGTTGGGTATTCAGGCATACCGCTTTTCGGTATCCTGGCCGCGCATTTTGCCGGACGGCCGTGGGAAAGTGAACCAGAAGGGGCTGGATTTTTACGGCCGTTTGGTAGACGCTTTACTGGAAGCGGGCATTACCCCTTTTGTCACCCTGTACCATTGGGAACTGCCGCAGGTATTGCAGGATGCGGGCGGCTGGCCGGAACGGGAAACGGCCGACGCCTTTGCCGAACTGGCTGACGTAACCAGCCGCGCTTTGGGTGACCGGGTGACAAACTGGATTACGCATAACGAACCGTGGTGTACCAGTTTGTTGAGCCATCAGCTAGGTTTCCATGCCCCGGGTTTGAAGGATTGGTATACGGCGCTGCGGGCGGCGCATACCGTTTTACTGTCTCACGGGTTGGCCGTCGAGCGCATTCGGGCTAATGTGCCCGATGCAGAAGTGGGTATCGCCATCAATTTTGAACCGGCTGTACCGGCTTCCAACAGCCCGGAAGATGTTCAGGCGGCGCGGCTTTGGGATGGCTACTTTTCCCGCTGGTTTGTGGATGCGCTGTACGGCCGTCGCTACCCCGCCGACATGGTGCATTACTACACCCAACAAGGCTATCTCCCCAATGGCCTCGACTTTGTGCAGGACGGCGACATGGAGATGATTGCTGCGCCGCTCGATTTCTTCGGCGTGAACTACTACACGCGGCACATTGCCCAGGCGGGTGAAAGTTTGGACGCGCCTCATTCTGTGCCCAATCCAGGTGCGGAGTACACAGCGATGGGCTGGGAGGTGCATCCCGACAGTTTTTACAAGCTGCTGAATCGGCTTTATTTTGAATACCAGATGCCTAAACTGTACGTCACGGAGAATGGGTGCAGCTATCTGGATGCGCCGGATGCGAACGGCCGTATCCATGACCAGAAACGAATCGAATATCTGCGGGGGCATTTAACGGCCGTACACCGGGCCATTCAAAACGGCGTGCCCATTGCCGGCTACCTGCAATGGTCGTTTATGGACAATTACGAATGGGCCGAAGGGTACAGCCAGCGGTTTGGCATCGTTTACGTGGATTATAAAACGCAGCAGCGCCTCCCCAAAGACAGCGCGGTTTGGTACCGGGATGTCATTCAGCGAAATGGATTGGAGGTCTGACAAGTGTGGTATCAGACGGCCGTCTTCTACGAACTCTACATCCGCGCCTACAAAGACAGCAATGGGGACGGCCGTGGCGACTTCCGCGGCGCAATCGAAAAACTGGATCACATTCAGTCCCTCGGCGTCAACGCCATCTGGATACTGCCCCATTACCCCTCCCCGCTCCAGGACGACGGCTACGACATCAGCGACTACTACGGTGTGCATCCCGACTACGGCAGCCTGGATGACTTCCAGACATTCCTGGATGCGGCTCACCAGCGCGGCCTCAAAGTGGTCATTGACATCGTGCTGAACCACACCTCCGACCAGCACCCCTGGTTCCAGGCGGCGCGGCGGGACAAAAAATCGCCTTACCGGGATTACTACGTCTGGAGCGACACCGGCGCTGAGTACCCTGATGCCCGCATCATCTTTCTGGACACGGAGCCAGCCAACTGGACGTATGACGAACTGGCCGGACAGTATTACTGGCATCGCTTCTACGCCAGCCAGCCCGATTTGAACTACGACAATCCCCAGGTTCACGCAGAAATGTTCCGTATCATGCGCTTCTGGCTGGATTTAGGCGTAGACGGCTTTCGCGCCGACGCCGTGCCCTACCTGTACGAGCGGGAAGGCACGAACTGCGAAAATCTGCCGGAAACGCACCGATTTTTGCAAAAAGTGCGCCGCATGATGGACGTGGAATACCCGGATCGCGTTCTTATCGCCGAGGCGAACCAGTGGCCGGAAGACGTGCTGCCTTATTTTGGCACGCCGGCCGCGCCGGAGTTTCACGTCTGCTTCCATTTTCCCATCATGCCCCGCCTGTTCATGGCGTTAAAAAAGGGAGACAAGACGCCTATCGTGGACATCCTGAACCGCACGCCGCCTCTGCCGCCGGGGGCGCAGTGGATGACCTTCCTGCGTAACCACGACGAGTTGACGCTGGAAATGGTGACAGAGGAAGAGCGAGAATGGATGTGGCAGCAGTACACGCCCGATCCCCGGATGCGGCTCAATCTGGGCATCCGGCGGCGGCTGGCCTCCCTGCTGGACAATGACAAACGTAAATGGTTTCTGCTCCACGCCTTGTTCCTCTCCCTACCGGGCGCGCCGATCATCTACTACGGCGACGAAATTGGCATGGGGGACAACATCCAGCTGCCGGACAGGTATGGCTGCCGCACACCGATGCAGTGGGATGACGGCCGTAACGCCGGATTTTCCCACGCAGCCGAGACGTATTTGCCGGTCAACGCCGATTACCAGCAGATAAATGTAGCAGAGCAAGAGGCTGATCCGGATTCGTACCTGAATTTGCTCCGCTTTTTGCTCAGGACGCGGCAAAGTGAGGCGGCTTTGCGGCAAGGGGATTTGGATTGGGTGGAGACGGGGGATACGGCCGTACTCGCCTACACCCGCCGCTGGCAGGGCCGATGGGTCTTGTGTCTCTACAACCTGAGCGGCGAAACCCGCACCCTGCCCGGCGATTTCATCAATGCCAGCCAACCTCTTCACGATTTGCTCCATCCGGGGCAAACGTGGCAGGATAACGTTAGAGTTTGCTCCAATGAACCACGTGAGTGGGAATTGGCTCCTTTTGCCGCGTTTTGGCTGGCGAAGGAGAAATCTGCGGATTAAGTTATGGGAGAGTGGTACAATAAGTTTAAGGCGACATGAAATGAGCGTTGAGCGATTGTTTTAACGCCCAACTCAGGCGGATACAAACATGACACTAAATATTTCTCCCGAAAAAATGGCCGAATATCGCAAAGGTGCGCGTCGTCGCCAAGCTAAGCGACGGGCAAAACTGGATGAGCGATTCCATTTGGCATGGGAAACTGCCCGGCAGGGAGCAGAAATCTTGCGTACCAGATTCCATGCGGAAAAAGTAGTCGTGTTTGGCTCCTTGCTGGACAGAAGCCGCTTCCATGAACGCTCCGACATTGATCTGGCCGCCTGGGGTATTGCTGAAAAAGATTATTTACGCGCGCTGGGCAGTTTGCTGGATTTGACAACCGAATTTTCTATAGACCTTGTCCGCGCAGAAGAAGCTCGTGAACATTTACGAAAAGAAATAGAAACACAAGGGATGCTGCTATGAGCGATGAGTACCGCCAGTTCCGGCATATTGTGCGCAATGTTTATACATTTAATTTCCGATCCTCGTCTATTCAAAGTTTGGCGATTGATCTTCGCGCTTGTCTCGATGTCGTGACGCAGGATATGCAACAATTCATGCAGTTTCTCAAGCAATTATCGGATGAATGACGCCAATTCTATATTTAATTCTTTATTGTGTGGCCCGTTGCGCTCGTTGGAACCCCTGGAACAGGAGATTTTTTGCCAGCGAGTGGAACAATTTTGGGCGGATGCGCTACGGCCGTTAACCCTCCTCTACGCCAACCATCCCCAATTTGAAAGCTGGCTGGAACGCTTCCTGCACATCGCTGCCCGCGCCTACGCCAACCGCCCGGCCGATCTGCGTCTGCTCGACCTGCGCCGGCTCAACCAGCCCGACTGGTTCCAGCAGTCCAACATGCTTGGCTACGTGGCTTACGCCTACCGCTTCTCACCCGATGGCGCCCTCAAAGGCGTGGCGGAAAACATCCCCTACCTGAAAGAATTGGGCGTTACCTGGCTGCACCTGATGCCCCTCTTGCAGCCCCGCCCCGGCCAAAACGATGGCGGCTACGCCGTGATGGATTACCGTAAAGTGGATGAGCGGTTGGGCACAATGGCCGACTTGTCCGCATTGGCAGCGCAGTTGCGGCAAAACGGGATCAGCTTGTGCATTGACCTGGTGTGTAATCATACCGCCCAAGAGCATAAATGGGCGCAAAAAGCGTTGGCCGGCGACCGGGACTACCTGGCTTACTACCACACCTTCCCCGACCGTGCCCTGCCTGACCAGTACGAGCAAACTGTCCGAGAAATCTTCCCCGAATTCAAGCCGGGCAGCTTCACCTGGTACGAGCAAATTGACCGCTGGGTGTGGACGACGTTTAATGAATACCAGTGGGATTTGAACTATGCCAATCCGGCCGTCTTTGCCGAGATGTTGGACATCTTGCTTTATTTGGCAAACCAGGGCGTGGAAGTTTTGCGGCTGGACGCGGTGGCTTTCATGTGGAAACGGCTGGGGACGGATTGCGAAAACCAGCCGGAAGCGCACGCTATCCTGCAAGCGTTTCGCGCCCTGAGCCGTATGGCTGCGCCGGGGCTGCTCCTGCTGGCGGAAGCGATTGTGCCGCCGCCGCGGCTGGTTCCCTATTTGGGCCAGGGGGAGGCGACGAACAAGGAGTGCGAAATCGCCTATCACAACGTCTTTATGGTGATGTTGTGGAGCGCGTTGGCAGAGCGGAAGGTGGCCTTACTGACTCATGCCTTACAACAAATCCCCTCCATCCCTTCGGGTACGTCCTGGCTGACGTATGTGCGCTGCCACGACGACATTGGCTGGGCAGTGACGGAGGCGGACGCGGCGGCCGTCGGCCTGGATGGGTATCTGCACCGCGCTTTTTTGAGCGATTTTTACAGCGGCCGTTTTCCCGGCAGTTTTGCGCGGGGGGCGACGTTCCAGTTCAATCCCAAAACCAATGACCGGCGCATCAGCGGTTCGCTGGCCTCATTGGCCGGTCTGGAATTGGCGCTGGGGCGGGGAGATGAGCGGGAGATTGACCTGGCGATCCGCCGCATCCTGCTCCTGCACAGTATGATTTTTGTTTTTGGCGGCATCCCGCTCATCTACATGGGGGATGAGATTGGCCTGTTGAACGACCCCAGCTACCGGAACGATCCCCATCTGGTGGGTGACAACCGCTGGCTGCACCGTCCCCGGATGGATTGGGACTTGGCCGCCCGGCGGCATGATCCGGACATGGTGGCGGGCCAGATTTTTCAGGGACTGCTGCCCCTCATCCGCGCCCGGCAGGCGATGTTTGAACTACACGGCCGTGCCCGGAGCCATCCCGTCTGGACTAACAACGATCGCGTTTTTGGTCTGATTCGGGAGAGCGCGCGAGGGCGGGTGTTGGTTCTGGCAAACTTTAGCGAGTGGGGTACGGCCGTCAGCCGCGCCCGCCTGCACGAAATGGGCTTCACCGGCCCCTTGACCGATCGCCTCA
>JAJRTP010000374.1 GCA_024278255.1 Chloroflexota bacterium
AGCCTGGGGCGCTGTCCATCCTCTCACCTGGATTATGATTTTGCTGCCGCCTGTTATCGGATTAGCCCTCACCCGCCGCCTGCCGCAGGTACGGGAGAGCCAGGCCCTCATCCGGCAGGCATTCACCTTTGGCCCGGCGCTGAATCGCACACTCGGCCGGGGCAAAGACGTTTTACACACCACTGGCACGGCCGTCAGCGATGCCGTCGCCCTTCTGGAAACCGACGGCGGGCTGGTCTGGGTATTTATCCTGGCCCTCCTGTTTTATTTAGTAATCGGTAATCAGTGACCGATTACCGACAACCGATTACCGGTTACTGAAACCTATGAACTTACCAAACATTTTCGACTGGATAGAAAAATTCAGCTTTTTGCGCGGCTATCCGGCAGCGGCGCTGGTGCTGGTGACGGCCGTTATTATTATCCTCGTCTGGGATTGGCGTCTGGCTGTTTTTGCTCTGGCGGCCCAATACTTTGCCGTCGGCTTACTTTACCTGGACGTCCTCGATCCCCGGCTGTCTGTTATCAAAGTGCTGGTCGGCTGGTTTGTCTGCCTCATCCTCTACATCACCGCCCGGCAGGTCAACTGGGGCCGCCTCCCCCCGGACATCACCCCGGAAGAAGCCAAAACCTATCGCCAAATTGAATTTGTCCAGCTTGGCCCGGTCAGCGTACCCAAATCCTTTCCCGCCCGGGCGCTGCTGGTGGCTGCCGCCCTCCTGCTCATCATCTGGTGGACGCAGCACCCGGCCTCCCAATTACCGGTGCTGCCGGAGACATTGCCTTACCTGGAATTAGCCATCAATACGCTCATCATCCTGGGCTTGCTGGGCCTGGCCGCCACCACCGAACCGCTCAAAGCGGGGATGGGGCTGCTCATGTTCCTCTCCGGCTTTGAATTGTTTTACAGCGTGCTGGAGCAGACACCCGGCATTCTGGTCCTGCTGGCTGGCGTCAATCTGCTAGTGGCTCTGGTCATCGCCTATCTGACGCAGCGCCGCTATACGGCCGAGGCTATTTTTGATTAGAGATGTAGGGCGATTTTCAAAATCGCCCTACGCGCTTTATGAACGAGCTTGCTTCCTTGATCACACTCCCCTTTTTAGCCGCCCTCATCGTTGGGCTGCTGAACCGTTGGCCCAAAGTGGCTGCCGGATTGGGTACGTTAGCCGCCTTTGGCTTCTGGCTGACTCTGAAAATGCTGGCCTTACCCGCAGCCACCGGCCAGCAAACGGCCGATTTCCTGGGCCAAACAGTACTGCTCAATGAAGGTATACGCGGCATCTTGCTCTTCATCTACGCCGGATTGGTTATCCTCTTTTTGCTGGCTGTCCTTTTCCCGCAGGGACGTAAATTTGTGCCCGGTTCTCTGGCTGTTTTGGGGTTGCTGGCCGCGGCGCTGATGCTACGGCCGTTCACCTACGGCGTCATCTCCCTCTGGCTGGCCCTGGCCCTGGTGACAATCATCATCCAGGAAGAACAAGCCGGGCAGACCCGCGCCGCCCTCACTTACCTCCTGCTGATGAGCGTGGCCATGCCCCTGCTCTTGCTGGCCGTGTGGCTGGTGGAAACGCAGCCCACCACGCTGGTAACGCCCATTACCCGCCTGGCCCTGATGGGCTTTGTCATTTTGCTGGCTGGATTTCCTTTCTATATTTGGGTCACGGCCGTCATTCAGCGCGCCCCGCCATTGGCCGCCGTGTTTGTTTTGGGACTGGTGCAGTTGGTCAGCGTCGTTTTTGCCTTGAGCTTCCTGCAGGCCGCTCCCTGGCTGCCGCGCGACCCGCAGTTTGGGCAGATGGTGCGTCTCAGCGGCACGGCCGTATTGCTGGTGGCCGGGTTGATGGCGGTGACGGCCGTCCAGTGGCCCCGTTTTCTGGGCAGTCTGGTTTTGCTTAACATGGGCCTGATCTTGCTTACTCTACCGGGTGGTCCGGCTTGGGAAACGGCCGTTTCCCTGCAACTGGCCCAATTTGCCGGTTTGCTGTTAACGGCCGTCGGCAGCCTGCTCCTACGCCGCCAAAACGCTGCCGCTGACATTCGCCCCGCCGGTGTCCCCGATGGAGCCGCAGTAACTAATCGTGGTTTAGCCCGCCGCGCCCCCCTTAGCCTGGCCCTCTATTTGTCTGGCGCGTTGGCTCTCCTCGGCCTACCCTTGACCCTGGGTTTTGGCCCGCACTGGCTGGCGCTGCGGGCATTGGCTGGCGGTACGGCCGTCTGGCTGCCCGCGCTGGCCCTGTTTGCCACCGGATTAGGTGCTTTTGCCCTGTTTCGCGCCGTTCTCTATTGGCTGGAACCGGCTGGGGAGACGGCCGTTTCTCCCGAACCCCGCTGGCTGCAAGCTGTTTTAACCTTCCTCCTTCTCATCATCCTCTGGTTTTCCCTCCACCCCACACCCCTCCTCACTTACAGTTCCCGCCTGGCCGCCCTGCTCTCCTAGGCCTCCTTGGTTTGCCGCCACGGCAGGCGCTTACGTGCCAACATCGACAAAAAATTGTCGCCAGGAACGGATGCCGGGATTTATCACGGCAGTGACTACGACTGAGATGAATCTCGGCATCCATCTTTTGTCAGCGTAGTCTGGCAAAAAATACAGGCGCTAACAGCACCCACATTGACAAAAAGTTGTCGATAGAAAAGGATACCGCAATTTATTGCGGGCGTTGTGCCGCAATAAATTGCGGTATCCTTTTTTGCCAGCGAAGTCTGGCGAAAGACGCAGGCGCTAACAGCGCCTAAATTCTTTGCGCCCTCCGCACCTCTGCGGTTAGTTTTTTCAGTAGACTCACAGATGAAAAAATCTGTGTAATCTGTGGACAAACTTTTCTGGTTTATCCAAGTTAGGAAAAATCTGTATATTCCTAAATCCGCTGTGACAATAGTATCAAGGCACTATATCCAAAAAGAATCGTTTGCCATACACTGGAAAATATAGTACGGAAGTACGTGGCAAGGACTGGATATGGCTTACATCACGATCAACCAGAAAGAAACACATACCGTACAAGCTCCCTTAATTTTGGTCAGCAACCCACAGCAGGAAAATTTGCCGCCCGCTAAGGCAGATGCTCCTCGTCAGGATTATCTGGAAATAGCCCGTTTATTGGAGGGGGATGTTGTCAGCACAGAAATGGGCAGCTCGTTGGGGGCGCGTTTTATGCGCCGCCTGGAGCAGTATTCCCGGCTTAACTTTACCGAAGCATTTGGCGTGGCGCGTGATCTGGATTCGTATACGGCCGTCCTCTCCACCTCCGAAAAAGTAGCCATCCCCCTGGCGGCAATGCTGGCGGCCAAAGGGCAGCGCGTCCCCCACGTGGTGATTGCCCACCGTCTTTCCTCTCGTTTCAAACAAACCCTGTTTCGCCTATGGCCGCTGCACCGTTCCTTCACCCACGTGGTCTGCCTGTGCCGGGCGCAAGCTGAATACGCTGTGCGGGAAATGGGGCTGCCGGAAACGGCCGTTACCTTCATCCCCGACAAAGTAGACCACCGCTTCTTCCGCCCGCCCGCCACCTGGATAGAAGGAGATTACATCCTGGCTGTCGGGCAGGAGCGCCGCGATTACCAGACCTTGCTGCAAGCAGTGGCCGGAATGGGCTTGAAACTGGTCATCGTTGCTTCCAGTTTATGGTCTAAAGATGTGGCCCTGCCGGAAAATGCGACTGCCAAGGTGACGGTTCTCCACAATATTTCCGCACAGCAGTTGCGAAAACTATATGCCAATGCCCGTCTGGTGGTGACGCCTTTGTTTGATGTGCCCTACGCGGCAGGCGTCAATGCAGTATTGGAAGCCATGGCCATGGGCAGACCGCTTATCGTCACCCGCACCACCGGTATCAGCGATTATGTGGTAGATGACGTGACCGGCGTATACACGCCGCCGGAAAATCCGCAGGCGCTGCGCCGCCAGATTTTGCGCTTGTGGCCCGATGCCGCTTACCGCCGCCGCCTGGGTCTGAATGGCCGCCTGGCCGTGGAGGACGGCATGAACCTGGATAGTTATACCCGGCGCATTACCCAACTGGTTTTGGCGGCGAGCCGCATGTAACCTATGTTTTGCTCCACCATTATCCCCACTGTGGGACGGCCGTCTCTCCCTCGCGCCGTCCAAAGTGCCCTCCAACAGAAAGTCACCTTCGATTTTGAAATTATCGTTGTTAATGATGGGGGACGGCCGTTGCCCCCGGCCGATTGGCAGCATTCCCCACACGTGCAAATCATTCAGACCAACCAGCGGGAACGGGGCGCAGCCCGAAATGCCGGCGCAGCCATAGCCCGCGGCGCGTACCTGCATTTTCTGGATGATGACGATTGGCTGGCTCCC
>JAJRTP010000375.1 GCA_024278255.1 Chloroflexota bacterium
AAGATGCGGCCAAATCAACCGGCAATGACCAATTGCAAGTGTTAGATATTTTGGAATTATTAGACCAATCTATGAATGGTGGTTAGTTTTGTAGCCGCGGTATCCCTACCGCGTCCACACCAGCGCGGTAGGGATACCGCGGCTACTATCAATGAGGGAGGAATGGATGAATATAGTTGTTGCCATTAAGCATGTCCCCAGTCTGGCGGACGAGTTGGAAGTGAATGACGAGGGCACAAATCTGGATTATGACATGGTGGATTTTGTCCTCAGCGAGTGGGATGAGCAGGCGATTGAGCAGGCGGCGCTGATTAAGGAGGCCAGTGGCGGCACGGTGACAGTGGTTGGCGTGGACGTGATTGAGGAGCTGGACAATGTGCTGCACACGGCGCTGGCGAAGGGGGCGGACAAGGCGGCCAAGATTGTGGGGGATTTTGAACCGCCGGTGGAATCCCGCGATCAGGCGCAGCTTCTGGCTGAGGCGATTAAGGAGATGTCGCCGGATTTGGTGCTGACCGGGGTGCAGGCGATTGATGATTTGAACGGGCAGATTGGCCCGATGCTGGCGGCGCTGCTGGATATGCCTTACGTGGGGGTGGTGGTGAATGTGGCGGTTTCGGGGGATACGGCCGTCGTCACCAAAGAATACGCCGGGGGAGTCACGGCCGAATACGAAGTCGCCTTACCCGCCGTCATCGGCATTCAGGCCGCCAGCCAACCGCCCCGTTACGCCCCCGTCAGCAAAATCCGGCAAATGGCGAAAACGGCCGAAATCGAGGAGATCGAGGCCGAAGAAGAGGAATTTGAACCGGCCCCCATCAACAAAATGGCAAAACCGGTAGCGGCCGGTCACGCCGAAATGATCGAAGGCGAACCGGAAGAAGTGGCGGCGAAGATTTTGGGAATTATTCGGGAGAAGGGGTTGTTGTAGGAGGAAAAATTATGAGCAATGACGTACTTGTAATCACAGAACATTTTGACGGCCGTGTGGCCGATATTTCTTACGAGATGGTGGGGCAGGCGAAGGAACTGGCTGGGGCGTTGGGTGGGCAGGCAATTGCCGTGATGCTGGGCAGCGGCATGGCGGATCAGGCCAATACGTTTGCTTCGGACGCGACGATTTACGTGGATGATGCGGCGCTGGAACAGTTTAACCCGGAGGCGTATGGCCGGGTGTTGGCCGCGTTGGTGGCGGAGAAATCGCCCCGACTGACGATGATTGGCTCAACGGCCGTAGGCATGGACCTGGGCGCGTGGCTGGCGACTAAAACGGGGCAGGCGTTTGTCGCCTTTGTGTCCGATATTGCTGCGGAAGAAGGCAACCTGGTAGTGACGAGTAATTTGTTTGCCGGGAAGATGTCGGCGGAAGTGGAACCGGAAGGAGATGGCGTGGTTACGGCCGTGCTTGCCGGGGCGTTTCCGGCCGAAGCGGGACAAGGTTCCACGGCCGCAGCACAGATTGCGCCGCCAGTTTCTCTGGATGGCCTGAAGACGAAATTTAAGCAGTTGCACCGGCCGGAAGGCGGGGACGTGGATATTACGGCCGTGGACAAACTGGTCGCCATCGGCCGGGGCATTGGCAGCGAAGATAACGTAGAGCTGGCCGAAGAACTGGCAGAGGCAATGGGCGCAGTCGTGGCTGCTTCCCGCCCCATTACCGACGCCGGCTGGCTGCCCAAAACGCGGCAAGTAGGTAAATCCGGCCTCACCGTCAAACCCAAACTGTACCTGATGCTGGGCATCTCCGGCGCGCCGGAACATCTGGAAGGGATGAAGGACGGGGAACTGATTATTGCTATTAACACTGACCCGGACGCTCCCATCTTCGACGTAGCCCACTACGGCGCCACCAGTGACTTGTTTGACGTGGCCGAAGCTATGTTGGAAGAATTGGAGTGACAAGAGACACGGCGATTGTGGTATGATGTGCCTGAATTGATTAGTTGTTAAAGGAGTTAGAAATGTTAACTGCGTACATTCAGGCAGCCATGCGCCGCGCTCAATACGAAATTCTTGAAGACGGTTCCTACTATGGGGAAATTCCGGGCTTTCAGGGTGTTTACGCCAATGCGGATACCTTGGCAGCCTGCCGCGAAGAACTTCAGGAAGTTTTGGAAGGCTGGATAGTTCTCGGCTTGCGATTGGGCCATTCTTTGCCCATTGTGGACGGGATTCAACTGGACGTTGAACCAGAAATTGTCTGATGCCCCCATTTGCTCCTGTCAAGAGACGAAAACTGGTGCAAAATCTCAGAAAACTGGGGTTTGAAGGGCCTTATTCCGGGGGCAATCACCAGTTTATGATCAAAGGCGAATTGAGGCTTGTTATTCCCAATCCTCACGAAGGGGACATCAACCGGGCATTGTTGAGCCGTATTTTGAAACAGGCCGGCATTTCGCGGGAAGAATGGGAGCAATTGTAAAAATTGATAAATCCTGTTCGGAGATAAGGAGGAGGAGATAGTGTTAACCCCAATCGAGCGTATTCTGTTTTTCCTGTTGATTGTGGTATTTGGGGGATTGGCGGCCGTTGGTTTTTACGGCATTTACAATATTGTGCGTCACGGCCGTTCTGCCCCGCCGCGTAAAGGCATTGTCGGCCATCTGCTCAAGGCATTCATCGAAGTGGGGCTGCAAATCCCCATGTTCCGCTCCCGCCGTATATTGAGCGTATTCCACGCCTTCATCTTCTTCGGCTTCAGTTTTTACTTCCTGGTTAATGTGGTAGACGTGCTGGAAGGGTTTGTGCCCGGTTTTTCCCTGCTGTATGGCGGTGAGGAATGGCTGGGAACCGCTAATCCGGCCATCAATTTGTTTAACCTGACGGCCGATATTCTCAGCGTCTTGACGTTGTTGGGCATGATTGTTTTTCTGGTGCGTCGTTTTCTGGCGCATGACAAGCGACTGGACTTTAATGAAGGCGTTCTCCTCAATCCCAAAGTGAAAAAGGGCGGCGTTAAGCGGGATTCACTCATCGTAGGTATCTTTATTCTTATTCACGTCGGTTCCCGTTTTACCGGGCAGGCGCTGCGGTTGGCGGAAAACGGTCAGTCCGATCCATTTATGCCGTTTGCCAGCCTGTACGCCGGTTTGTTTACCAGTTTGCCTGAAAGCACCGTCAATACGCTGCTGCACGTCACCTGGTGGTTAGCTATTGGTTTGGTGGTTGTGTTTCTACCTTATTTCATTCGCAGCAAGCATGTCCATTTGATGATTGCCCCGCTCAACATCGGCCTGGGCAAACAAACGCCGCGCGGCCAACTGGACCCGGCCGTACCTGAAGGGGCCGGCGATGACGTGGAACCGGGCGCGGCTATTCTGGAAGACCTTTCCTGGCCTCGTTTGCTGGACGGTTATTCCTGCATTATGTGCAATCGCTGTAATGATGTCTGCCCGGCTCATTCCCAGGGATCGGTGCTTTCCCCGGCGGCATTGGAAGTGAATAAGCGGTATCTCTGCAATGAGGAATTTACGCTGTTGGCTCGCGGCGCGCCTTCGCCCAGCCAGTTAATCGAAAGTGTTATTAGCCCGGAAGCGGTTTGGGCGTGTACCACCTGTTACGCTTGCGTGCGTGTCTGCCCGGTGGGCAATGAGCCAATGGCCGATATTATTGACATTCGGCGGCGCATGATTATTGAAGGAGCGGAAATTGACAGCGGCATCCAGACCTCGCTGGAATCATTAGCCAAGAATGGCAACTGGTTTGGCAAAGGGTCACGCGGCCGGGTACGATGGGCCAAAGGGCTGGATTTCAAGGTCAAGGATGTGACGAAGGAAGAGGCAGAATATCTCTGGTTTGTGGGGGATACGGCCGCTTTTGATGCCCGCGTTGTGCCCTTGACGCAAAAAGTGGCCGCTGTTTTGCGTCAAGCCGGGGTAGATTACGGTACATTGGGCCGACTGGAACAAAATTCCGGTAACGATGTACGCCGGGTAGGGGAGGAGGGCTTGTTTGAGCAGTTGGTGGAAAATAATATAGACGCCCTGGGTAAAGGCCAGTTTCAACAAATTATGACCACCGATCCCCATTCTCTGAATGCTTTGCGCAATGAGTACCCGCAATATGGCGGCCGTTGGCCGGTACATCATTACTCCAATATCCTTTTGCAATTGTTTGAATCCGGTCAACTGACCGTGAAGAATAAACTATCCCATTACCGGGCGACGTACCATGATCCCTGCTACTTGGGGCGGTACAATGGCGGTTACGCCGCGCCGCGCCAACTGCTGGAGATATTAGGCGTCAAGATGACAGAGATGCCCCGCCACAAGGAAAATTCTTATTGCTGTGGCGCGGGCGGCGGCCAAATCTGGCTGGGCACGACGCCGGAAGGGGAGCGGCCGGCTGAAAACCGCATCCGGGAAGCGTTGACTGTGCTGCCGCCGTCGGCCAATGGCGCAGGGCAAGCTATTTTTGTGGTGGCCTGCCCCAAAGATGTGATCATGTACACGGACGCGGTGAAGACGACGGAAAATGAGGGAAATATCGTCGTGAAGGATATTATTGAGTTGGTGGAAGAGGCGATTGGCGGTATTGAAACAGAGGTGGAGATGGCAGAAGCGGAGGCGGTGGGTTGATGGC
>JAJRTP010000376.1 GCA_024278255.1 Chloroflexota bacterium
ATTACCGCCATGAGCGAAAACAGAATCCCTACCTTGCAAGATGTCATCACGGCCCGGCCGCACGTGTACCGTTATTTGCAGCCGACGCCTCTGATCAACTACCCTACCCTCAGCCAGCTAATCGGCACGGAAACGTGGATTAAGCACGAAAACCACCAGCCGGTCGGCGCCTTCAAAGTGCGCGGCGGGCTGGTTTTGGCCGCCCACTTGACTGAACAGGAGCGGGCAGCCGGGCTGTTCACCGCTTCCACCGGCAATCATGGCCAGAGCATTGCCTTTGCCGCCCGCGCCCACGGCATCCGGGCCACCATTGCCGTGCCGGAAGGGGCCAATCCGGGCAAAGTGGCGGCCATGCGCGGTCTGGGGGCGGAAGTGGTTTTTCATGGCCCGGATTTTGACATGGCGCGGGAATGGATTATGGGTGTGGCGGCAGAGCGACACGGCCGTTTTGTCGGCCCCACTGAAGAAATCCTGATTCACGGCGTGGGTACGTATGCTCTGGAAATCCTGGAAGACCTGCCGGACGTGGACGTGATTATCGTTCCCGTCGGTGCGGGCAGCGGGGCGTGCGCCACCAGCATCGTCGCCAAAACGATCAATCCCCGCATCGAGGTGATTGGCGTACAGTCGGAAGCGGCTCCGGCGATGCAGTTAAGCTGGGCCAGCGGCGAACTGGTCACGGCCGAAATGAACACCTTTGCCGAAGGGATCGCCACCCGCGTACCCTTTGCCAACACCCAGCGCATCATGCGCCGCTACCTGGATGATTTTGTCCTGGTCAGCGAGGAGGCCATCAAGGAAGCCATCCGCCTGCACCTGACGCACAGCCACAGTCTGGCCGAAGGGGCCGGGGCCGCCTCGCTGGCTGCCGCGCTGCAACTGCGGGAACGGCTGATCGGAAAGAAGGTAGCGCTGGTCTTGAGCGGCGGGAATCTGGCGGTGGAGAAGTTGGCGGAGATATTGGGAGATTAAGAGGAAGAGTACAACAGATGGTGAAAGAAACAGATTTGCTCGGCTGGACATATCTGTTTTTTCCTAAATCTGTTGTACTCCGAGCAGAAAACGAAAGAGTATTACGATTTTTCGTGATTCATTCATCCGTGAGATGTTTTCGAAATGTACCCGTTACTTCAAGCTGATCAGGATAACCAGGCGGCGATATTGGACACGGCCGTAACCGCCGCCACCCAATTTCTCCGGGAATTACCCCATCGCCCCGCTGCTGTCACCCCCAAACCGCACGACATAACCGACCTGCCCGCAGACGGCCGTGGCGCAACCGACGCTTTGGCCCAATTCCAGGCGCGTTACGGGGCGGAGATGGCGGGCAGTGCCGGGCCGCGTTATTTTGGCTTCGTTACCGGCGGCAGCACCCCGGCGGCGCTCATTGGGGATTGGCTGACGGCCGTTTACGATCAAAATCCGGCCACCGACGAAGATTACGCCGCGCCACAGGTAGAAAAGGAAGCCATCCACTTTTTGCGCCAACTGCTGGGGCTGCCGGACAAGTTTGCCGGCACGTTTGTCAGCGGGGCCACGATGAGCAACTTTGTGGGACTGGCGCAGGGGCGGCAGTGGGCAGCGCAGCAGCAGGGCATTGACGTAGCCGAAGAGGGACTATACAGCCTGTCTCGCATCTCCGTTTTGTCTGCCACGCCCCACGCCAGCAGCTATAAATCCCTCGCCATGTTAGGGATGGGACGGCAAAACATGACACGCATCCCCTCACTGTCCGACCGGGAAGCAATGGACGTGTCCGCACTGGCGCAGCAGTTGGCCGCGCTGGACGAACCGGCCCTTGTCATTGCCAGCGGCGGCACGGTGAACACAGTGGATTTTGACGATTTGCAAGCGATTGCCGCGCTCAAGCAAGATTACCCCTTTTGGCTGCATGTGGATGCGGCGTTTGGCGGCTTTGCGGCCTGTTCGCTCCGGTACGCCCACTTACTGGCGGGTTGGGAGCAGGCGGATTCGATCACAGTGGACGCGCACAAGTGGCTGAATGTGCCCTATGATTCGGCGATGACGTTTTCGCGGCATCCCGATTTGCAGGTGGCGGTGTTTCAGAATACGGCCGTCTACCTCGGCCCCACGCATGACACCCCCGCCCCGGTTCACTGGACGCCGCAAAATTCGCGCCGTTTCCGTGCCTTGCCCGCCTGGATGACGCTGCTGGCTTACGGCCGTAACGGCTACCGGGAAATCATCGAGCGCAACTGCGCCCAGGCCCAATGGCTGGGGCAGCAAATCGAAGCCTCGCCACAGTTTCGCCTGCTGGCCCCGGTGCGACTGAATGGCGTCTGTTTTACCCTGGCTGGCGACCCTACCCTGGCAGTGATTCACGATTATTTGGCGCGGTTGAGGGATGACGGCCGTGTCTTCCTTACTCCCACCCAATACAAAGACACGCCCGCCATCCGAGCCTCCATCTCCAACTGGCAAACTGCTCAAAATGATCTGGAAATTTGTTGGCAAGCCCTGCAGGAGATTGCCTCAGAATAAGAAGGAATGTGCAGGGAATAGTTGGCTGGGTACCTCCTGCCAGATTTCCCCAGCACGCAAGCACGACCGGTTATTAACATACATTGGTTATACACATCATGTCAATCACCGTGACCTCCGGTATATACGCCACCGGATTATCATCCCAGTTATGGGGATATTGCCGCAGCGTTTCTACAGTCGGAATCTCTTTGGCAAACAACGACGTATCAACTACCGTGGCCTCCGGTATATACGCCACCGGATTGTCATCCCAGTTGTGAGGATATTGCCGCAGCGTTTCTACAGTCGGAATCTCTTTGGCAAACATCGACGTATCAATTACCGTCGCCTCCGGTATATACGCCACCGGATTGTCATCCCAGTTGTGAGGATATTGCCGCGGCGTTTCTACAGTCGGGACATCTTGGGTAAACATCGACGTATCAATTACCGTCGCCTCCGGTATATACGCCACCGGATTGTCATCCCAGTTATGGGGATATTGACGCAATGTTTCTACGGTAGGGACATCTTGAGTAAACGTAGACCGAACTGGTAAAGTAGTCGCCAAAAATATGATAAGAAAAACCCCAATCGCAGATACTACTATAAGACCGAATGCGTTTCGACTATTCATTGTTAATCTCCTATTATCAAAAATATGTCTGATCTTGTTGCATTCAGCATAATCGATACCCGTGAGCCAGTCGTCCCGGCAACGTCTCACAATTGTCCCAAATACAAAGGAATTCTGGCGTCTTTGGCGCCCGGTGTATAATTGATGAAGTTATTGATTGCCGCAGGGAGAATTTAATGCCCCAACTTACATTACATCTGCTTGGCTCACCCCGCCTCGAGCTGAATGATATTCCCCTTGTCATCAACCGGCGCAAGGTTTTAGCCTTGCTAGTGTACCTGGCCCTGACCCAACACACCCACCGGCGCGATCATCTGGCTAACCTTTTCTGGCCTGGCTACGACCAATCCTCCGCTCGGGGCAACCTGCGCCGGGCGTTGTCAACCCTCAATCGAACGCTCACTGGAAATTGGCTGCAAATTGACCGGGAACAAGTTCGATTAAAGCAGGATAACAATTTTTGGCTGGATGTAGACCAGTTCCATCAACTGCTGACAAGCTGTAACACTCACAGCCATCCCAATAACGACGTTTGTACTGATTGTCTGGAGGCATTGAGCCAAGCCGTCGCTTTGTATCAGGATGACTTACTCACCGGTTTCACCCTACCCGGCAGCCCCAGATTCGATGACTGGCAGCTTTTCCAAACCGAAAATCTGCGCCGCGAGTTGGCTGAGGCATTGGAAAAGCTGGTGCGCGGCCACAGCGCACAAAACGAATTTGAGCCAGCCTTAACTTTTACCCGGCGCTGGCTGGCCCTCGACCCACTACAAGAGTCAGCTCATCGCCACCTGATGCTACTGCTGACTCTCAATGAGCAGCGTAACGCTGCCCTGATCCAATATGAGAACTGCCGCCAAATTCTGGCCGATGAACTTGGCGTGGAACCCACTACCGAGACGACCAAGTTGTATGAGCAGATTCATGCCGGAGGATTAAGCAATAGAGCAGAAGAACAAGAGAGCAAGGGAGTCATTTTCTCCGCCAGTTCCCAGTCTTCTCTTCTTGCAGCAGGTCGGCATAACTTGCCTATCCAACTAACCCCCTTTATTGGTCGAAAGGAAGAAGTAACCGAGATAACTCGTCTAATTTGTGATGAACCGGCCTGCCGCCTTTTGACATTAGTCGGCCCCGGCGGCATTGGCAAAACCCGCCTGGCTCTGCAAGTGGCAACACAGGCCATTGATACTTTCCCGGATGGCGTCTTTTTTGTTTCCTTGGCTCCGATCGACACCGCCGTGTCCTTGATTCCTGCCATTGCGGATGCACTAAATCTCCCGCTTTCCGGCGGCAAACCAAAAGAGCGGCTGCTCAACAGCCTGCGTCAAAAAAAGATGTTGCTGCTGCTCGATAATTTTGAGCAGCTTATTCCGGCAGGAGGGACCGAACTGCTTTTAGAAATAATTATGGCGGCCCCCACGATAAAACTACTGGTCACCAGTCGTGAGCGACTCCGCTTGCAACCGGAATGGGGAGTGGAGGTGCGTGGCTTACATTTCCCCAAATTGGCCCCGTCAAGGGAGAAAGACTGGGCGGAAGTTGCAGCCTGCGATGCCATGCAGTTGTTTTTACAACAGGCACGCCGCGCTCAACCTGGCTTTATGCTATCAAGCGCAAACAGATCTGATGCGATTCGCATATGCCGGATGATGGAAGGAACGCCATTGGGTCTTGAACTGTCCGCCGCCTGGTTACGCATGATGTCCTGCCAGGAAATTGCCCAGGAAATTGAGCGCAGCCTGGATTTCTTAACCACTTCGCTGCGAGATGTACCGGCACGCCATCACAGCCTACGGGCCATCTTCGAGTACTCCTGGCGGCTTCTGTCGGAGAAAGAAAAGGCGCTATTCAGAAAACTGGCTGTCTTCAGTGGCGGATTCCATCGTCGCGCCGCCGAGCGTGTGGCCGGGGCTTCATTGCCTCTCCTGTCAATGCTAATGGACAAATCGCTGCTGCGCTGCACACGGGCCGGGCGCTTTGAGGTCCACGAACTATTACGCCAATTTGCGGCCGAGAAACTAACTGCCATTCCCGAAGAAAGCGAACAGGTGCAAGATCGGCACTCGGACTATTATCTTACCTTTTTGCAGCAAGGGGCAGAGGAGTTAAAAGGGAGCGGGGAACAAAATGCCCTGGATGCAATTTCGCTGGATATTGGCAATGTGCGAGCCGCCTGGCGCGGGGCCATTGCTCGGAAAAATTTAGCCGCTTTGGGCCGATCTGCAGATGGTCTTCTGCTGTTTAGCGACTACCGCGGTTGGTTTCAGCAGGGGGCAGCAGCCATCCACCAGGCAATGCGTTGTTTACCATTAGAACTGCGCGAAGCCAAGTCCAATGAGAACATCGCGCAATTTGATTTTGTCCTGGCGCGGCTATTGAGAGCAGAAGGATGGTTCTCCGTTCGGCTGGGTAATATAGCCCATGGACAAAAACTTCTACAAGAAAGTGTGTCTCTATTGTGCCAGGCTGAACCGGAATCAGAGGAAGACCTGGCTCTATCTCTCCACTGGTTAAGCCATACTTATTGGTTCCAGGGGAAATATCCGGAAACAAAGCAGTTTGCTCAGGAAAGTCTGGCTATCTTTACGGAACTAGGCAATCGCTGGGGTATGGGCATTACTCTATATATGGTGGGCTTGGTGGCTGGCTATCAAGGTGAGTACCAGGAAGCTAATCGAAGGTTTAAGGAGGGGATCAGCCATCTTGAAAAAATGGGAGAACTCAGGTGGAAGACTCTTTGCTTGACTTTCTCAGGCGTTGTCGCTCGATTGTGCGGAGACTATCCTCGAGCGAGACAATATTACACTGAGAGTTTGCAAATCAAACGCGACTTTGGTGACTTAATCGGCACTGGCTATATTCTGCGTGAACTGGGCTACCTGGCTATTGCCACAGGGGACTATCCCCAAGCCAAAGAATGGATGCAGGAAAGTGCGACGATATTTAGGGAAATTGATACACGCTATGCGCTGGTATTCCCTCTGGACGGTTTGGGCACAATAGCTCGTTTGCAGGGAGATTATCAACAAGCGGAGCAGCTTCATCAGGAAAGTCTAACCATGTGCCGGGAATTTGAAGAACGACGAGGCATCGCCCTGTGTCTTAGCAACTTGGGTCTCCTGGCTTATGGTTTGCAGGATTATCCCCAGGCAGAGCAACTCCTTCAAGAAAGTCTAACCCGCTATGAACAGATAGGTCACCGGCAGGGAATGGCTTCTGTTCTGTGTCATCTAGGCTATGTTACTTGTGCCTCAGGCAGCGCCAGAAATGAGGAGGTCAGGCGACAACTTCACCAATCATCGGAAATTGCTTTGAAGATTGGTGCCAGGCCTGTGGCTCTAAATACACTGGTTGGATGGGCTATGTGGCTCTCAGCTGATGCACCTGTAGATGCCGCCCAGGAGCGAGCCATCGAACTGCTTACACTGGTTTTACATCATCCTGCCAGCGAGCAGGAAACAAAAGACAGAGCCACGCAACTGTTTGATGAGTTAAAATCCAATCTTCCGCCTGAATCTGTGGCTGCGGCTCAGGAACGGGGCAAAGCTAAAATGTTGAATACGGTTTTGATGGAACTGCTCGAAATTCATGCTTGACTTGCCGAAATCTGGTTAACAAGAGCAGGAATGGATAAAGTGTAGAGAAAATTTCTGGAAGGCACGGATGAAATGTGTTCCAAAATAAATTCGTTCCTTCCCCCCATTCGTTGTCACCCTCACTTGCGAAAAATACGAATGACGATGTTGAGCAAAATAGTACCCAAAATACTGACAAGAATCATTGTCGCCAGAGGGAAATAAATCTTAAAGTTCTCCCCCTCGATGCGAAAATCGCCGGGCAAATTACCCAGCCAGGGGAAGATTTTACCCGCCACCAACAGAAAAAGGCCGACAAAGAAGATTGCCAGCCCGATGATCACCAGCAAACGGCCGAACTCAACCATCTCGTCACCTCAATCACAAAACCACAATATGCTGCGTTAATAAACTTCCCTTCTATGCCCTACTTTCAAGATCAAAATTTCTTTGGTTTCCCAATTTACATCAAACAACACCCTGTAATTGCCTATCCTCAAGCGGTAATCTGCAACAGGATGGTTTTTCAATCGCTTTAGTTGTGCCATGTTGGGGAAATCTGTTAAATCTTCAATGCCCTCTTTGATCTTGGGAAGATTGTACGGCGCTATTCTTTTCAAATCTTTGCTCACGCCTTTAGCATATACAATCTCAAACATTCATACTATCCCATATCTCGCTATGAGTTAATATCTCTCCCTGCTTGATCTCTTGGCGTCTTTCTTCAACTTCTTTTTTCAGACGGCGATACTTTGTTTGCTGCATCAACAAATTAGCAAAATACGCTATTTTTTCTCTATCCTCTTCGTCTAATTTCTCGATAACGTCCATTTTTACAACTGACATAAAACACCTCCAATATGCTTTACTCAGGATTGCCGTCAAACAGGCTGGGCTGATTGGGCTGCTCCGGAGCGACGATGCCCAGGTGGGCGTAGGCGTGTGGCGTGGCTACCCGGCCCCGTGCGGTGCGTTCCAGGAAGCCCAGTTGCAGCAGATACGGCTCTACCACGTCCATGATGGTGTCTGATTCTTCGCTGATGGAGGCACCGATGGTGTCCAGCCCCACCGGGCCGCCGCCAAATTTCTGGATGATGGCCCGCAGGACGCGCCGGTCCAGTTCGTCCAGCCCCAGGTTGTCAATTTCCAGGAGATCGAGGGCGGCTACGGCCGTAACCAACGTAATCGCCCCATCCGCCCGCACCTGGGCATAATCCCGCACCCGGCGCAGTAAACGCAAAGCCACCCGCGGCGTCCCCCGCGAACGCAAAGCAATTTCCGTCGCCCCCTCCGGATCAATCGGCACATCCAAAATACGCGCCCCGCGCAGCACAATCGTCTCTATCGCCGCTAGATCATAAAAATCCATGCGGTACAAAGCGCCAAAACGGGTACGCAAAGGGGCTGTCAGCAAAGCCAGCCGCGTCGTGGCCCCAATCACCGTAAACTTGGGCAGCTTGAGACGTACATTTTTGGCCCCCGGCCCCTTACCCACCACAATATCCAGCATAAAATCTTCCATCGCCGGATACAAAATCTCTTCCACTGCCCGGCCCAACCGGTGCACTTCATCAATAAAAAGGATGTCCCCGGCGCGCAGATTGGTCAGGATGGCCGCCAGATCGCCGGCGCGCTCGATGGCCGGCCCGGCCGTAATGCGGATGTTTACGTTCATCTCGTTGGCCACCACATGGGCCAGCGTCGTTTTGCCTAAACCGGGCGGGCCGTGAAAGAGAACGTGATCCAGCGGCTCGCTGCGCTTTTTGGCCGCCTCAATGAGAATGGAAAGATTGGCCTTGAGCCGATCCTGTCCGGTAAAATCGGCCAGGTATTGAGGGCGTAGCAGCCCATCCAGGCCGGTATCTTCTGCCTTGCGTTGCGGGGCAATATGTCTGTCTGACGTGGGTTTATCGCTCATAAATCGTTTGTTGCCTGTTATCCATTTGCATGAGATTATACGCTACGTGTTGCGTATTGCGTAGGGCGTATTGACCGGGCGTTACGCAATACGCACTACGTAATACGCAAAAAAGGAGAGTTTATGATGGTTTATGAATCAACACATCCGCTGGTCAAACATAAGTTGACGTTGATGCGCCGTAAAAATACAGAGCCGAAGAAGTTTCGGGAGTTGATCCGGGAGGTGACGCTGCTGCTCTGTTATGAAGCGACGGCCGATTTAGCCACGCAGGAAATAACAGTGGAGACGCCGATGGGCACGGCCATAGGCCAGGAACTAGCCGAAAAAATCGGCCTGATTCCCATCTTGCGGGCCGGATTGGGCATGGTCAACGGCATCTGGGAAATGATGCCCGGCGCGGAAGTGTGGCACATCGGCCTGTACCGGGATGAGCGCACGCTCAAGCCGGTTTCCTACTACAACAAGCTGCCCACCAACCCCACGGTGCAGGTCTGCCTGGTGTTGGACCCCATGCTGGCGACGGGCGGCTCGGCCATTGCCACGATTGATATTTTGAAGAAATGGGGCGCAGAACGTATCAAATTCCTGGGGCTGCTGGCTGCGCCCGAAGGAATTGAGGCACTGCAAACGGCCCATCCCGATGTGCCCATCTACATCGCCCAGATTGACGACCACTTGAACGACATCGGCTTCATCGTGCCCGGCTTGGGTGATGCGGGCGACCGGCAGTTTGGGACGGCGTAAAGATATAACCACGGATTTTTACGGATGATAGGGATTTTCACGGATAAGAATCTGTGTTAATCCTTTGTATCCGCGCTATCCGTGGTTCCCTGGTTGATGCTTTATTTTGGGATATTTGTTGCCGCTTTGCTGACGGCCGTAGCCCTGACACCAGTGGCGCGACGGCTTTCTTTCCGTTGGGGCCTTGTGGCCAAACCAGGGGGACGACGGCAGCATCACGGCCGTATCCCCAAGCTGGGCGGGATTCCCGTTTTCCTGGGCTATCTGGTAGGGATTGGGCTGGTTTACTGGCTGCTGCCGCCAGAAACGCCGGGGGACAAGGTGCGGCTGCAAGGGGTGGTGGTGGGTACGGCCGTTATGTTCCTCGGCGGCCTGCTGGATGACCGGTACGATCTGCCGCCTGCCGCTCAATTTGGCTTTCAGTTTTTGGGCGCAGCCATCGCCATGTGGCACATCATCTTCATTGAGCGCTTTACCAATCCCCTGCCCACCGGTGACATTTGGAACTGGCCGGTGATGAACCTGCTGTTCACCTACAAGGAGCCGCTGGTTATCATCTGGCGGCCGTTGGTCTTCGTGTTTACCCTGCTCTGGGTAGTGGGCATGATCAACGCCATCAATTTTCTGGACGGGTTGGACGGGCTGGCGGCGGGAGTCAGTACCATTGCCTTTTTGCTTTTTGCCTGGCACAGCTACCGTTTAGGGCAGACAACTGTTTCCCTCTTTCCCCTGGCGCTGGCCGGCGCTTGCCTCGGCTTCCTGTTTTTCAACTTTTCACCTGCATCCATTTTTCTGGGGACG
>JAJRTP010000377.1 GCA_024278255.1 Chloroflexota bacterium
TGTCCATTTTCGCCAAAGCGGGTCAGGCGGCGCAGGTTTTGGGCCGGGCGTCTAATCCAGTCCGTGGCCGCCGCGGCAAAGGTATCATGTATCTCTTCTTTACGGCCGATGCGATACCGCTTTGATAAATTTTGTACGCGAATGGCTATGTCAGGCATTGTTTTTTTGTCACGAATGAAGCGAATTAGGCAAATTTTTTGTTTCTTCTCTTGTCACGAATGGGACGAATTGGGCGAATGTTTTTCTTGGTTTTTTGTCACGAATGAAGCGAATTAGACGAATTTTTTGTTTTGCTTGTCAGGAATGAGGGAAAAGATAAATTCGTGTCATTCGTGCAATTCGTGACTGGTTTCTTTTTGAGTATAGCGGATGACGCGTTCGCGTTCGAGAGACGTTGCGCCAAAATTAAGCAGGATAGCCAGGGATAAACCTGTAGCCACCAGATAGTTGTGGGCTTGAGCCTTGTGGACTGGGGCCAGTTGGGCGATGGCTTTGAGTTCGAGGATAATTTTGCCTTCCACCACGAAATCGGCGATGTAGTCACCCACGAGTTGGCCTTTGTAATAGACGGGGAGTTTGACTTGTTGTTCAAACCGGATGCCGCGCAGGGTGAGTTCGTGGGCGAGGGCGGCCTGGTAGACTGCGCCGAGGAAGCCGCGGCCGAGGGTGTTGTGGACTTCCATGGCGGCGCCGATGAGGGCGTAGGAGAGGTCTTTGTAGAGGATTTTGGTCATGGTTTGCCTGTTTTTGTCACGAATGAAGCGAATTAGACGAATGTTTTGTTTTGCTTGTCATGAATGAAACGAATTGAGCGAATAGGGAAAAGAAGTTCGTGTCATTCGTGACGGATGCTTTTCTTGTGCTGAACTTGTCGAAGTATTAGTGACGGAGATTATGTCACGGCGTGAATTGGCTGATGACCAGGCAGGCTCCGCCCTTCCGACATGGGGGACGGCAACCATTCTATCACAGGAGGCGGGCCAGTTGGCGCTTCGACGGTCCCTTCGACTTGGCTCACTGTAAACTCTGCTGAAGGAATGGTGCCGTTGAGGGTGATGTTCTCGCGGCCGGACAGTTCGGGATGGAAGCCAGTGCCCACTTCGAGCAGGCTGGAGACGCGACCATGGAGTTCAACACGGCCAGAGGCGGGGTGGGTGATGGACATCTTTGATGGGGGAGAGGATTTTGAGCAAGGTGGATTTGCCGGCGCCGTTGCGGCCGATGATGCCCACTATTTCCCCGCGCTTCACCTCAAAGGAAACGTCTTTTAACGCCCAGATGATGTCTTCGGGGTCGTGGTCGTTTTCAGCAAAGCGGGTCAGATAACGCAGGCGGCGCAGGTTTTTACCCGGTCGTTTAATCCACTCTACGGCCGCCCCGGCAAAGGTATCATGCACCTCTTCTTTGCGGCCGATGCGATATCGCTTTGATAAATTTTGCACGCGAATAGCCACGTCACTCATAGCGTCAGCGCCCCCGCCATAGCCTGCTGCCGGTACCAGGCAATCGCGCGCCGCAGCCCCTCGGCAAACGGCATGACAGACTCAAACCCAAAAAGCGCTTTCGCTCTCGTTGTTTCCAGCTTGCGTCTGGGCTGGCCGTTAGGCTTGGTGGTGTCCCACACAATCTCGCCGTCAAAGCCGGTCAAATCGGCAATCGTTGCCAACAAATCCCGAACAGTTATCTCATGGGCGCTACCCAGGTTCACCGGCAGGCTGTCGTTATACCGCTCGGCCGCCAGCAAAATCCCTTCGGCCGCGTCTGCCACGTAAAGAAACTCCCGCGTCGGCGAGCCATCTCCCCAGGCGGTAATCGCCGGCTGCGCCTCGACCTGGGCGTCAAAGCATTTCTTAATCAAGGCCGGGATCACATGGGATGAATCGGGGTCAAAATTGTCCCGCGGCCCATATAAATTCACCGGCAGCAGGAAAATCGAGTTATATCCATACTGGGTCCGGTATGTCTGACTTTGCACCAGCAGCATCTTCTTGGCCATGCCATAAGTGGCGTTCGTTTCCTCCGGGTAGCCGTTCCACAAATCCTCTTCGCGGAAAGGGATGGGCGCGAATTTAGGATAAGCGCAGACCGTGCCAATGGCCACAAATTTGGGGACGCCAACCAGATAGCTTTCGTGTAAAAGTTGCGTCCCCATCATCAGGTTATCATAGAAGAAGGTGGCCGGGTTCTCCCGGTTGGCGCCAATGCCGCCCACCCGCGCCGCCAGATGAATCACCATATCCACCGGCTTTACGGTACCATCCGCCTGGGACTGCGTCGTATCCGCCAGCAGCCGCCGGGTAGCTGTCAGGCAGGTCAGATCATAATCGGCGCTGCGGGGAATGATGATGCCGGCCGCGCCTCGTTCTGCCAGCTTTTCCACCACAAATGAGCCAAGAAACCCGGCCCCGCCGGTGACAATCACCCGTTTGTCACGCCAGAATCGTGTGCTGTCAGGCCAATGATCATTTTGCATATCCATCATCTCCTACACCACATCTGCAAATACCCGTTCCATGCGCCGGAAATAAAGCGCCCCGCTGACAAACAGCGCCAGCGCCGTCAGCGACCCTACCCCAATCAAATCCCAGGGCATCGGGTTGGTTCCCAGCAGGGCGCTGCGAAA
>JAJRTP010000378.1 GCA_024278255.1 Chloroflexota bacterium
AGCCATCCGCCTTATTGTAGAGGCTGAGAACACCGACAACCCGATCCTTGATGACCAGCGGGGCGCAAGCGATGGATTGGGGCGGCGTACCATTCAAATTGTCTATTTCCGGGGCATATTGCGGGTGGGTGGTCACATCGTTGGTGACGATGATTTTACTGCTTTTTGCTGTGTGGCCGAGGATGCCGGTGTTGAGCGGATACGCTGTGTCGCCTGACTTTGTGAGTAACGGCCGTAATACATCCTTCTGCGGATCTTTGAGATAAATATGCACACCTTCGACCGGCCAATTGTTATTAACTTGCTCTACCAATACGTCATATACTTGATGCAAATCGAGGGAGGCGGATACAGCGCGGGTAACTTCATTGAGAGCAGACAGTTCTTTGACGCGGCGGGCCAGGGCTTCGTCTGTTGCTTCGTACAGGCGGGCGTTTTGAATGGCGATAGCGGCGAAGTCGGCAATGGCGCTTAATAACTGCTCGTCGCGGCGATTAAATCGTTTGCCCGGTTCCCGGTGAGCGGCCGCCAGGACGCCAAAGGTGACGCCACCGAGGGAGATGGGTACATGAGCCAGCGCCTCCACGATGTAGCCGGTCATCAATTGCAGTTTTTCCTGTCCGGCGCGATTATTGGCCCGCCAGGGTTGGCCGGTTTTCAGGACTCTGCTGGCGGGGTTGTCATCGGTGATGGCAATGCGGGTGCGGCGTAATTTGGTGTCATCAACACCGCGTTGGGCTTCCATAAACAGTTCGCCGGTGGCCTCGTCTACCAGCCAGATGCTGGTCTCGCCGGCGGAGGTGAGGGACATGGCGGTCGCGGCCACCTGGTTGAGCACTTCGTCCAGGCGGATTTGTCCGGTAATGGCTTTGGCGATTTGGGCCAGGGCGTCTACCAGGTCGGGGGGTTTTTCCAGAGGGGTGGTTTGCAGGAACGGCCGTCCCACAATGTAGACGGCAAGTTGCAAGTTACCCAAAGAAATAATGTCGCCATCCGTCAGAGAATATGGGGTGTTAATCCCGATAGAGTGGCCGTTGCGCATAGTGCCATTAGTGCTGCCGAGGTCTACAATGTACAGGTTTGTAGCTGTAGGGCGTATGGCCAAATGACGCCGGGAGACGCCGAGAGTTTCGGCGCCATAGGGGGTCATATCTATGGTATCGGGGGCGGTCAGGCTGCGGCCAAAATAAATTTCGCCGTTAATGTCCAGCCCAAATTGCTGATTTTCACCGGACAGTATCTCAAAGCGAACGTGCCAGACGGGAATTTCATTTTCACTGGAATAAGGTATATTTTCAGGGATGGGCCGGTACGTTAACTGGTTATTGGCTGCTCCCTCTATTTCTAAAAATTCAGTTTGTGTGGCTGCTTGTTCCTCTGTCATATTTTGTTACTCACGACCATTTACGACAATTTCACTCCCCGATGTTCAAGTTTTGCCACGACTGGATATGGCTAAACGATGCCTTCCCTCAAATTTTGCATGTCTCTTGGTATTGTACAGGTATCTACCGGCAAAATAAGTCAAATACCCGTGAAAAATGTACTAAAATTTAACCCCATTGTTCTAACAAAGGCAACAATTCCGGTAAACTGGCTATTTCGGCGTGCGGTTTGAGGCCATCTGGTTTAGAAAATCTCTGGCTGGATTGGAAGTAGATGGTGTGCATACCGGCCGATTGCCCGCCGGCTATGTCGCTGGCTGGATCGTCACCGATGTATACGGCCGTGTCCGGGGACACATCCAAATCGGCCAGTACCTGCCAGAAGGGATCGGGGTTGGGCTTCCATTTGTTGGCGTCGGCGGAGAAGACCAGGGCGTCGAAGTAGGGCAGCAGGCCAAACCGGGCCATGTCTTCCCGGTGCATTTGGCCGGGGAACATAGTGTTGGAGACGAGGCCGACCTGGTAACCGGCGGCTTTGATTTGGGCGACGGTTTGGACAGCAAATTGGATGAGTTCTGCCTGGGCCTGGATGGCCCGGCCGTAGGCCATCGCAGCTTCAGCTAATTGGGCGTCGGAAATATCCTCAACCCCAATTTGCTGCAATGATTGGCGCAGCAAGTTTGTCACTTGCAGGTTTTCTTCGTGACGGATGGCAGCCTGCCACATGCGGGGCAGCAGGGCAAAGCCGGCATCCCGCAGTTGCTCAAAATCGGGCAGGACGGTTTCATGGCCATTTTGGCTGAGGGCGTTGTAGGCGGCCTGAAAACCGGGTGTTTCCAGTTCCGGCCATGTCTGGTAGGGGCCGGCATATTCAATTAAAGTGCCGCCCAGATCGAAGATAACGGTTTTTATCAATGGATGCTCCTTATAGCCTTACAACTGTTGCCTATGGATTATAAATCTTTATGGCCGAAAGATAAAGCGTTATGGTTTGTTGGTTTGTCAACAAACTTTCAGCAACAGGTAAGAAAAAGTGTTATGATTTGGTCAAAAGCAGCAAGGATATGAGTAAAAATGAAGGTGAGAAAATAATGGGCCAACAACTGACAGAATTTCGCAGACAAATTGATGACTTTATGGGTTCTCATTCGCAATCGCCGCTGGATGAGGCGCAGAAGGCGGACTTTACCGGGTTAAACTATTATCCGGAAAACTCGGCGCTGGCTTTTGTGGCGGAGGTGGAACGGTTTGCGGATGATGAGCCTTTGATTGAAATGGAAACGAATACGGGGGAGATACGGCCGTATCGTCGTTGGGGTCGCTTTACGTTTGCGGTAGATGGCGAAGAGGTCACTCTGACCATTTTTAGTGATCCGCACGGGCATGACTTCTTCATGCCTTTTAGAGACGCTACCAGCGGTTCCGAGACGTATGGCAGCGGCCGTTACATGGACAATCATCGTCCTGCTCTGCAACAACTTTCAGACGATCAGGTAGAGGTGGACTTTAATTACGCCTACAATCCCTACTGCGCTTACAGTCCGTACTTTAGCTGCCCGCTGCCCCCGCGCGAGAACTGGCTGAGTGTGCCCATCAGGGCGGGGGAGAAAAAGTTTGCCTAATCAATTTGAGG
>JAJRTP010000028.1 GCA_024278255.1 Chloroflexota bacterium
CAAACCGGTCACCACACCCACCTCATCTTTCTCTTCCGCCACGCCGTAGCGGAATTTTTCTGGCCCCAAAAACTCAGTGATATCCTCTTCGGTGATGACAAAGGGGCCTTTTTTGCCGCTGGCAACTTTGACCGCTACTTTCCGCACTACTTTACCGATATTCCGTTCCAGTTGGCGCACGCCTGCTTCCCGCGTATAAAAGCGAATCAGTTGGCGCAGCGCCGCATCTTCCAGCGTAATATCAATGTCGGCGATGCCGTGCCCTTCCAACTGTTTTTGCAGCAGGTAATTTTTGGCGATAGCCATCTTCTCTTCTTCGATGTAGCCCGGCATGTGGATTGTTTCCATACGATCCAGCAGCGGGCCGGGGATGGTGTTGAGTTGGTTGGACGTGGTGATAAAGATAACGTCGCTCAAATCAAACGGCACTTCCAGATAATGGTCGGTGAATTTGGCGTTTTGTTCCGGGTCCAGTACTTCCAGCAAGGCGGAAGCGGGGTCGCCGCGCCAATCGGTGCCTACCTTGTCAATTTCGTCCAGAACGATGACCGGATTCTTCGTGCCGGCGTCGCGCAAAGCCCGGATGATGCGGCCGGGGATAGCGCCAATGTAGGTACGGCGATGGCCGCGAATCTCGGCCTCATCCCGCACCCCGCCCAGGCTGATACGAATCATCTCCCGCCCCATAGCATGAGCCACAGAGGTGGCGATGGAGGTCTTACCTACGCCGGGAGGGCCGTACAGGTTGATGATAGCCCCTTTCATGTGGCTGCCCGCCAGTTTGCGCACGGCCACATATTCCACGATGCGATCTTTGACGTCTTCCAGGCCGTAATGGTCTTCATCCAGCACTTGGCGCACGTGGGTAATGTCCAGATTGTCTTCGGTCGTTTTGTCCCAGGGCAGTTCCACCAGCCATTCCAGGTAGGTGCGAATGACGCTGGATTCGGCCGACTGCGGCCCCTGGTAATCCAGCCGTTTTAGTTCTTTCAAGGCTCGTTTTTTTACGTCTTCGGGCATTCCGGCTTCTTCTACCTTGTGATGCAGTTCGTCTACGGCGCTCTCGGCATCTTCGCCCAGTTCTTTGCGGATGGCTCGCATCTGCTCGCGTAGGAGGTATTCGCGCTGCGCTTTGTCGGCCCCTTCGCGGGCATCCTGCTGGATTTTGCTGCGGATCTCGGCGATGCGTAGTTCTTGCTTCAGGTAGTCGGTAGCGATGTGCAGCCGCTCTAGCCCGTCGGTGGTGGAGAGTATTTTGATTTCAGTTTCAAAGGGCATGTTGAGCAGCCCGGCGATGTAGTCGGCCAGTTCGCCGGCCGTGCTTTTGCTGCGCATGACGGCCATGATTTGCTGGTTGGCTTCGCCCAGCGTATCAGCATATTGTTCCAGATAGGCGATGGCCTGGACGATAGCTTCGTCGTCGCTGGTATCGGTGAGGTTGTCCAGTTCGCTGTAACTGGCTGACAGATAAGGTTCGTTACTGTCTAATTCTTCCAGCCGGACGCGGCGGTGCATTTCCACCAGCATTTGTACGCCCATATGGGGGGTACGCAGCACGTCTCGCACCGTGGCCAGAATGCCAATCGGAATCAGGTCTGCCTTGCCGGGTAATTCAATTTCCGGGTCTTGTTGGACGAGAATGAGTAGATTGCCGCCTTGTTCTACCGCAGCCTGAGCCGCAGCCAGAGAGCGCCGCCGCCCGATGGATATGGTAGTCGTCACACCGGGAAAAACGGCACCTCCGCGCAAGGGAACGGCGGGTATCGTTTGCTTGAATTTTTCGTTTTCCATATTTTTTCCTTTACACCAAAATATTTATCAAAATTGACCGCTCTCTGAGGCAATACCTCTGGAGTAAGGTCATACTTTTAGTATGAGATTCTTACACTACTTCACAATAGGCCTACAGCATTTTGACCGGCCAACATTAGTATTACGATAGTCCTACGTCAGAATTGTGTTAGATTTGGACGGCCGTATACAGCGATGGGGGGATGGCTCCATCTCTATCTATTTAGACGGTTGGGGAAGAGAAATGTTACGGATGGACGGCCGTTTCTTACGCAACGTTTACAGTCAGAAGTTCAACTTCTTGGAGAAGTTGAACTTCTAATCATCCCAGACCATGACAGCCAGGCGGCGTTTGTTGCGGGTAAGTTTGAGGTAAAGGTTGAAGAAATGTTTGGCGCGGCGGAAGTAGGGGGGCATGTGGCCGGGATCCGTGATCTCGACGAAGCCGAATGGTTCGTAGAAGGGGGTGAGTTTGTCTACGCAGGTGAGCCAGAGGGGACGGCCGTACACCTTTTGCAAATCCTGAATAATAGCGCGGGCAATCCCCTGTTTGCGCCACGCCTTGATGACGGCAATGGAAGCCAGTTCACGGGAGCCGTCCCGGTGGGGTTTGACCTGACCACAGCCAATGATACGGCCGTTTTCGTCCACCGCCACCATAAACCGCTCCCACTTCAAGCCCAGCGGGTTGATGCCTACTTCCTTGATCAGCTTTTTGATGGCTGCTTGATCGCTTTTGACGGCGGGGCGTAGTTGGTATTCCTTACTCAAGAGAAGTTATTCCTGAATCTGTTGTCTGTTTTAGGGACGCTGATTAACGTATGATGACGCTGATTTTTGTTTTTATCAGCGTTTACCTGTGTTAATCTGTGTCCTTTTTGTATTCTTGAAAGCGGAAAATCATGTGATTTTCCGGTGTGGGGTTGACCTGAAAACCAAATGAGGCGTACAAACCTTGCGCGTCCCGCGTGTCCAGGGTGAGTTTTCGCACGGTTTGCAACGTCGGATGGGTCAGGATGACGGATACCAGCCATTTGCCCAGCCCTTGTCCGCGCCATCCGGCCAAAATGTATACGTCGGACAGGTAGCCGAAGGTGGCGTAGTCGGTGATGACCCGCGCCAGGCCGATTTGCTGCCGGGTACGGCCGTTTACCGCATACACGCCAAAGCAAAGCGAATTTTCCAGTGAGCGGACCACAATTTCCCGGCTGATGCCTTTGGCCGAGTAGGAGTGGTGGCTCAGGTAGTCGTGGACGGCCGTTACGTCCAGTTTGGCCGGGTCGGTGCTGATGAGGAATCCGGGACGGCCGTATTCCAGGATGGGGATCGGGTTCATATTGTTCACTGGTGAGTACAACAAATTGGGAAAGGAACGAATAAAAATCTGTTCCTTTCCCAATTTGTTGTACTCTCTCAAATAATCAACTCGCCACGCAGGACGGTGACGGCCGTACCCCCCACCTTCACCGTCTCCATATCATCCGGCGGCCCGACGACTTCCACAAACGCCTGTCCCGGCCGGTTGAGCCAATGTCCCTGTTCGGCAATGAGGGTTGGTTGGCCAATCAGGCCGTAATGCCACAGGTAGGCGGCCATACCGCCGGTGGCGGAGCCGGTGAACGGGTCTTCCATCGTATCAGGCGGCAGGCCGAAGTGGCGGGCAAAGGTACGGCCGTCCGGCGTGATGCCTTCCAGACAAAACAGGTGGGGGCTGAAGAAATCGGCCGTTTCCCGCAGGGCGGTGTAAGCGGGGATGTCCACCTGCGCCCGGCGCAGCGCGTCCAGGCTGCGCAGAGGGATCATCAGTTGCGGCGTGCCGGTACTGACGGTTTGGATGGGCGCGCCGGGCAGTAGATCGTCCGGTGTCAGGCCAAAGGCGGGCATCACCTGGGTCGGGTCGTGGAGTGCGCCGAATTGGGGCTTTTTCTGGCTCATCACGATGCGGGGCGGACGGCCGTCTTCCGCAAATATCTCAATCTCGATGGGGCCGACTTGCAGTTCAAAGGTGATGCTGGTTTTAGGGCCGGTGAGGGGGAGACGCCCGTTGTCAATCAGCGCGTGTGCGGTGGCGATGGTGGGATGGCCGGCCAGGGGGATTTCTTCGGCCGGGGTGAAATAGCGCACGCCAAAATCAGCCGCATCCGACTGGCGCACAAAAGCCGTTTCCGACAAATTCATCTCTTTGGCGATGGCCAGCATTTGCGCGTCGCTCAAATCATCCGCATCAAAAAGAATGGCGCAGGGGTTGCCGGCCAGCGGCCGGTCGGTGAAGGCGTCTACTTGGGTGAAGGGATAAGTAGTCATAGTTTTCAGTTTTCAGTTTTCAGTGGCCAGTGGGCTGCTCGGCCGGAGCGAAGAAGACCAGGGTGGTTAAATCTTCGACGATGTTGAAGAAGTGATGCGGTACGCGGGCCGGGACAAAGATGATGCTGCCCGGTTGGACTGGCTGCACTTCCTCTGCTACCTGGTGCATGGCATGGCCGGTTAGAATATAACAAATGTTCAGGTGGTCAATTTTATCACGTCGCCGGTGCGGATGAGGCCGGGGATTTCCGGGGTGCAGCCGATGCCGACGTGGTTGTTTCGGGTTTGGGCGACCATTTGCAGAACGGCCGTATTCCGCACGGCCGTATCCGGGTCTACGTTGATCATCTGGCAGCGGCTGATGGGGCGGTTGAGCCGGATGCGCGCCTCGCCAATCGTTAAAACCTGTCCCAGCCAATCTTCCTCGGCAAAGGGACGGCCGTCAAACGTCTCAATGATGATGTTTTGCCGGAAGCGGCGAGTGTCCAGGGGGAAATCGGCTGTCTCGTCCAGCGCCTGCGCGGTGGCCTGGCTCATCAGAGAGAGGGTGAGGCTGTCAAACACGCCGCGCTTGATGCGGATGAGGGAGACGGAACGGCCGTACAATTCAGCCAGTTCTTCGCGTAGTTCAGCGGCATCCAGAGGGAGGGTACGGCCGTC
>JAJRTP010000379.1 GCA_024278255.1 Chloroflexota bacterium
ACTATCGCCCTGAATCACCAGGATTTCTGCATGGTGAGCCAGACGATCCAGACCAGCGGCAGCCAGGAGCGGATTACCAAACAGCCCCGGCCATTCGCTGGGCGAACGATTGCTGGTCAACATGATGCTGCCCCGCTCGTAGCGCTCGTTGATAATATCGTACAAGTCCTCTGGCATGGGCGGTGTTAACGGCTTGAGACCGAAATCATCCAACACCAACAAGTCGGGACGGCAATATTGCTTGAGGCGGCGGGCGAGGCTATCGTCGGCACGGCCGCCGTGAATATGGCGCAGCATCTCGTGGGTGTTGATGAACAAGGCGGTGAACCCTTGGCGGCAGGCATCGTGTACCAATGCCTGCGCCAAATGAGATTTTCCCACGCCTGTCGGCCCGCAAATAAGCAGGTTGCGCTTCTGACGAATGAAGTCACAACTGGCCAGCGCCAATACCTTCTGCCGGTTGAGGTTGGGATTGAAACTAAAATCGAACCCTTCCAATGTCTTGCTCATGTTGACCGTCGACCGGCGCAGCCGCAGCGCCAACTGTTTTTGAGCGCGCCGCTCTACTTCATCTTCCAGCAAGCGGGACAAAAATTCGATGTGCGTCCATTTCCCATCCACTGCTTGCCGGTGACGGGCGTCCAATGTTTCCAGAATGCCGGAGAGCCGCAATTGTTTCAGGTAGGGTTGTAGTTGGTGTTTTAGTTCCATGACTGCCCTCTCCACAAATGACCTAACAGTTCTTGTGTTCCTCGGACAAACCGTTGTGCTGGCGGAATGTTCGGGGGGGCTGCCTCCGGTTCTTCTTCCAACCCCTGGTTCAAAATACGCTTAACGGTTACGTAATTAGGGTCGTCAAAACGCAGCGCGCGGGCGCAGGCTGCTTCCAGCCGCTCATCTCCTACCCGTTCCCGCAGCCGCAGTAAGCGACGTACTGTTGAAAGTCGGTCAACGGCCGTGTCGGACAACAATCGTCCCACCAATGCCGTCGCCGCCAACCCAATATCGGCTGCCACCGCCTGACACGCTTTTCTGTCCAACACCAACCCTGGTAGTTTGTCTGGCGGCAGATGAGCCGGATGGGTGATGCGTTCCCCAGCCGTTTGCGCCCGTTCATGGGTGGCAATGAGTTGGTAATCGCTGGTATAGAACCGTACTTCCTGTGTCCCGCCGCAGACGCGCAAGGTTTGACCGACGAAACGAAAGGGGGCTGAGTAGTAGGCGTTGTCAAACACAACGTAACAATCCCGATGCAGTTTGGCTTGCTTCCACACCGCCAGGTCGTAAGGCGTTTCCGGCAGCGGCTGTAGAACCGCTTGCTCTGTTTCGGTAAAACGGATGAGGGGTTGTGCTTTCGTTGTGCCGTGAATCCGTTGGCCGGCCGTTGTCAGACACCACACTTTGACGTCCTGGTTTGCCTGGGTAAGCCTCGTTGGTTCGCGGCCGCCCAGAAAGTTCCGTTTGACATAATGAACGCCTCCCTTCTCCACTTTTCCTTTATGTTGCGGCGTTCGCGGTCGATTGGGAGCCACCAGAAAGCCGTAATGTTCAGCGCATTCCCGGTAGCTGACCTGGATTTCCGGGTCGTCCCAACACGCTTTGGTCACGCCCGCTTTCAAATTGTCAATGACCACCCGCTGCGGTACACCATCGAAAAAGGCAAAGGCGTTGCGGTGCAGACGCAGCCAGGTGGCTATCTTCTGGTCGAACACAAACTCCACGTATTGATACCGGCTCCAGGAAAGGGTCATCACGAAAGCCCACGTTTTCCGTTTTTTCCCGGTCACCGGGTCAATCATGTAACCGGCGTAGCCAAAGTCTACTTGGGCTTCCTCGCCGGGTTTAGTCTCTACCCGTACGGTCACATTCGCTTGTTTTGGTTCCAGCCGTCGTACAAAGCGGTAAACAGCCATGTAGCCACCCTCAAAGCCGCGCTCCTCCAGTCGCTGTTTGATGGCCGCCACTTCAACGCCCTGTTCGCGCAACTTGACCACGATTTCCCGATATGGTTCCACGGTGGAGACAGTTTGCGGTGGTGGGTTTTCGGGCATCGTATCTTGTAAAAGCTGGTGTAATTCTTCTATGGGCGGCAGTTTGCCGCTCAACAAACTGTATGTTTCGGCCCATTCCCGATATTTTTGCACGGTGCGCCGGTCTATTCCCAGTTCTCGTTTGATGCGCCGGTTGCTTGCCCCAGCGCGAAGATGTTGTAGTAATGTGTATATGTCCACTGTTGTTTTCCTTTTTTTTGACATGTGGCCTCCTGGCAATATTGAGTTGATTGCCAGAAGGATAGAGGGAAGGAAAACAGGCGTCCAGGTGGTACATCTTTGCCGTAAATGGGTGGTACATTGTTGCCGTAAACAAGTGGTACATCTTTGCCGTAAATCACTGGCACATTATAGGGTGTAAAGTGACAGCAGGTCATCAAATTGGAAAAACAACTGCTCAAACAATGGGATGATACGCTTTTTGATGAAGAATATGTCCCGGCTGTGGCCAAAGAGGAGCGTCGTTATGACCGGCACGCCGCTTTTTCTGAATG
>JAJRTP010000380.1 GCA_024278255.1 Chloroflexota bacterium
AATACCGTGGAAAATGAGAGGACATCTGTCACCACCTGCCCCGTCACCGAAGCCGGGATGAGACCCAGCAGCGCGCCGGCCTGTTCATTACAATGGGTAATGATATTTTGGTCATCCCAAGCCACAACACCTTCATGGATGGCGGCCAGCAATGTGCTGACTTCACTCAACCTTTGATTGGCCTCATCCAAAAACCAGTCGGTTTGCAGTTGATTGGTAATGGCACGAGCCACAGCCATCACCAGAGAAAGGGTGTGAGAAGTGGCCCGTTCCAGAGGGCAAACAACGGCGATGATGCCAATGATACGGCCGTTAACCGCATGAATGGGCGCGGCTGTGCTGACCATCTGGTGCAGTTGCTCGTAATAATGCTCCGGCCCCACCACCTGCACCGGCATGGCTGTAATCAGGCACATCCCCAGGGCGTTGGTACCTAGCTGTCCCTCCGCCCAATAAACGCCCTGCCCCAGCCCGGCCTGGTTGATACGGCTGACGGCCGTCTCATCTCCCACCAGTTCCAGCACACAAGCCGTGCCATCTGCCAGCATAATGGCGCAGTCCGATCCTTCGACAAACTGGTGGATGTCTTCCAGGAAGGGAGTAGCCACGGTCACTAACTCTTGTTGGGAATTGAGTACGGCCGTTAACGCCGGGGACTGCAAACGATTGGGATGAGGCGCTGCTCTGGGGTCCAGCCGGGAAACACAGCGCCGCCAGGACTGCACCACCGCCGGATCAGGCATATCCTCCCGAATGGGATCGCACCGCCCTTCAGACATAAAGGTCTGCCATACTTGATAAAGCGTACTTTCGGATACTGGATAAGCAGTTGGTAACATAAGTTTACCCGGCTCCCCGCCAAGTTTGCTCTGCCCCTATCTATATCAATTCTACGCTGTTTCGGCAAATGAGAGAATTTTGAACTGTGACGGGTGTGCGTTATAATCTTCCGTTGCTTGACAGCACGACGTTTTCGGCACGACGGCCGTCTGGCAAAATCAATTTTCGGAGGATACTATGACTTTAACTACAGTCGAAAAAGCCGAGCTTTTCGAGAAGTACGGAACCCATGAAGGGGATACCGGCTCACCAGAGGTGCAAATTGCCATTTTCAGTGCCCGCATTGCTCAATTGCAAGAACATCTCAACTATCACAAACACGATGAAAGCTCCCGCCGGGGTTTACTCCTGTTAGTCGGTAAACGGCGTCGTTTACTGGCCTACCTGCGTAAAAATCACCCGGAACGGTATCGTACAATCCTGAAAGAACTGGGATTACGTCGTTAAGTGAAATTCGTATTGCGTATTGCGTATTGCGTGATTTTTTACCGGATACGCCATACGTAATACGCTATACGCAACAAAATTTATTGGTTTTGGAGATGGGCGAGGTTTTAGGAATTGGGTATTGCCCCATACAAATCGGTTTGTATGAGTCAGTCCCCAGTCCCTAACCCCCACTTCCAACATAACCTGTTCAATTGAGGCAGATGCGGCCGGGTTCATGCAACCCGGTCTCGAGCTGTTTGTCAACAGTTCCTTTGGCATATGTCTTCATCTGAACAGAATACCTTTTTGGAGGTTTTTTTAATCATGACAGAAGAAATCACTTTTTCCGCCAAGGTCGGTGAAGAGGAAATCATCATCGGCACTGGCAAGCTGGCCCAACAGGCCGGCGGTGCTGTGACCATCCGCGTGGGCGATTCCATGCTGTTGGCCACGGCCACTATGTCCAAATCCCCCCGCGAAGGACTGGACTTTTTCCCGTTGAGCGTAGATTTTGAAGAGAAAATGTACGCCGCCGGCCGTATCCCCGGCAGTTTTTTCCGGCGTGAGGGGCGACCCACCACGGAATCTATCCTTATCTCCCGCCTGACCGACCGGCCGTTACGGCCGTTGTTCCCCGACGGGATGCGCAATGACGTGCAAATCATCACCACCACGCTCTCTTCCGATGGCATTCATCACCTGGACATCATGTCCGTCAACGGCGCCAGCGCCGCCCTGCACATCTCCAACGTTCCCTGGAATGGCCCCATTGCCGCCGTGCGGGTGGGTTACATTAACGGCCGTCTGGTAGCCAACCCCACCATTCAGGAAATGGAAGAAAGCATCCTGAACTTACGCATGGCCGGCACCAAAGAGGCCATCATTATGGTCGAAGCCGGCGCCAACGAAGTGCCGGAAGCCTTAATGGTAGACGCCCTGCAATTCGGCCATGAAGCCATGCAGCCCTTCATCCAGTTGCAGGAAGAGATGCGGGCCGCCATTGGCAAGCCCAAATCGGAAGTCATCATTAACGAAATTAATCCCGATGTGGTGACGGCCGTTACCGAACAATTCGGCGCCCAAATCACCGAAGTGATGACCAGCCACACCGACCGCACCGCCCGCAATGAAGCGATGAGCGAACTGCGCGAGCAGATTGTAGAACATTTTGCCGAGATGGAAGTGGCCGAAGATGAAGAACCATTTTCCTCCAGCGAGGTGCGTCAGGTTATTTCCAAAATACAAAAGAAAGCCGTCCGCGACCACATTTTGTATGATGGTGTGCGCCCCGACGGCCGTGACTATACCACGGTACGAGAATTGTCTGCCGAAACCGGCCTCAGCCCCCGCGCTCACGGCTCCGGCCTTTTCAGCCGTGGCGAAACCCAGGTTCTCTCCATTGTCGCGCTGGGCACCCCCCGCGAAGCCCAAAAACTGGACGGGCTGACGGCCCCGGAAGAAACCCGGCGCTACATGCACCATTACAACTTCCCCCCCTTCTCCACTGGTGAGACGTGGTTCCTGCGCGGCCCCAAACGGCGGGAAATTGGACATGGTATGCTGGCCCAAACGGCCGTGCGCCCCATGATTCCCGACGAAAGCGAATTCCCCTACACCATCCGCGTCGTCTCCGAAGTGCTGTCCTCCAACGGCAGCACCAGCCAGGCCAGCGTCTGCGCTTCCAGTTTGGCCCTGATGGACTGCGGCGTCCCGCTTAAACGACCTGTGGCCGGGATCGCCATGGGACTGATTACCGACGGCGAGAAATTTGCCGTCCTCACCGACATCCAGGGCATGGAAGACCATCTGGGCGACATGGACTTCAAAGTAGCCGGAACCAGCGAAGGCATCACCGCCCTGCAAATGGACATCAAAATCGGCGGCCTCTCCAAAGAGTTAATGTCTCGGGCATTAGACCAGGCCCACGAAGCCCGGATGCAAATTTTGGACGTGATGCTGGCAGCCATCCCCGCCCCGCGTGAGGAAATGAGTCCCTTCGCCCCCCGGATGCTCACCATTAAAATTAACCCGGAAAAAATCGGTGCGATCATTGGTAAAGGCGGCGCAACCATTCGCAGCCTGGAAGAAGATTACGAAGTTTCCGTGGACATCCAAGATGACGGCACCGTCTTTGTGGCCGGTGTAGACGGCGTCAAAGCAGAAGAAGCGTTGGAAAAAATCAAGGCCATTACCGAAGACCCGGAACTGGGCCACATCTACTCCGGTAAGGTGGTACGCATCACCGATTTCGGCGCGTTCATCGAGTTTATCCCCGGCACAGACGGCCTGGTTCACATCTCCCAAATCTCCTCTGACCATTTGAAGCGCGTAGAAGACGCCCTGCAAGTTGGGGATGAGGTCATGGTTATGGTGACAGATGTAACCCCGGAAGGCAAAGTGCGCCTCTCCCGCAAAGCGGTTCTGGAAGGGATGACCCTGGAAGAAGCCCAAAACGATGACCGGCCCAGCGGCGGCCGTAACAAGCGCGGCGGCGGCCGGGATCGTCGTGGCGGTGGCCGGCGGCGCTAGAATATGATACGTGATGCGTGATACGTGAGAGCGTTTATCACGCATCACGCATCACGCAACAAAAAAAGTGATGAGCAAAAAACAAGAAGAAGAATTTGAACTGGACATGTTGTCCGAAACAGAAAACTTTGCCATCTGGCGCAGTCAGGATGAAAATGGGTATATCTACCACGTCGAACTGGGCAGTATCACCCTGCATCTGGCGGGCGAAGAATGGCAAGAGTTCCTGGATTTGATCCAGGGCGCAGAATAAAACAAGAGATTATGTAGGGCGATTTGGCAAATCGCCCTACTGGTACTTTCCGATTACAGATTCATCCCGCCAAAACCGCTACAATTCCCCCAACACTGAAAACTGAACACTGCACACTGAAAACTACCCACAGGAGTACCAGATGAGTCTGCAACCATTCACCGATACCGTCCCTATGATTCGGGATATGGCAGCACAAAACCGGCCGCGGGAACGTTTGATGACGGTAGGGGCTACGGCCGTATCCACCGCCGAACTTTTAGCCATCATCCTGCGCACCGGCAGCGGCGGCGAAAACGTCCTGCGCCTGGCCGAACGGCTGCTGGCCGCCTTCCAGGATTTGCCCGGTCTGTCCCGCGCCACCATTGCCGAACTGATGCAAGTCAAAGGCATCGGCCCGGCCAAAGCGGTGGAAATCAAAGCGGCTCTGGAAATCGGCCGCCGCCTGATGGCTGCCGCTCCCCAAGAAAAACCGGTCGTTTCCTCCCCAGCCGACGCCGCCAACCTGCTCATGTCCGAGATGACCTTTCTGGATCAAGAGCATCTGCGCCTGGTGCTGCTGGACACGCGCAACAAAGTGCTGGGGACGCCTACCATCTACGTGGGCAGTCTCAACACCTCCGTCGTGCGTGTGAACGAACTGTTCCGCGCCGCCATCAAGGAAAATGCCGCCGCCTTCATCGTGGCCCACAACCACCCCTCCGGCGACCCCTCCCCTTCCCCTGAAGACATCCACGTGACGCGCCAAATTGTCCAGGCCGGCAAAATACTGGACATCGGCGTGCTGGATCACATTATTATCGGGCGTCACCGTTACGTTTCCTTGAAAGAACGTAAGTTGGGATTCGATTAAGCTACGGGTTCACGTCGTTAAACGCGCTCATATCGGCAATACGTTGCAGGCGATCCAGTAAGTCAGCCCGTTCCCGGCCCACATGCTCAAAGGTACCGGCGACTCGTTCTAACCAGGCCCCAATTTCGTTACGTTTACGTTCATCCAAAATGGAGATGTCCTGAGCGGCTTCGGCCAATTCCGTGGGATCCAGACCGTGCTTAAAAGCCAGTTCGCGCACACGCGCACTCTGTTCGGCCGGATCGGGCGGCTCGATATAAAATTGCCCGGCAAAAAGCATGGCGGTGGCTTCTTCGTGGACCTCGATCCGGGCACGGGCATATTGCAACCCGGCATGGCAGGGCACAAACGGGGTGCGTTTTTCGGCAGATTGGGCCAATTTGCGCCAGGAAGCCATGCAGGCAAGCTGGCCGGATTCACTGCCATAAATGAGGTTGCAAAAACGGCCGGAGTTGCTGATGTCCGTCAGGGGCGTCCCATCCATTTCTGTCGTCACCACACCCACTTCGGCCAATTCGGCAAATACTTCCTGAATGGTGCGCACGCAATAAAGGGGAAGCACCTCGGTTGACACTGGTTTATTTTCCGGTTTGGTGCGGGCGGCCGTGCCGCCTGACAAGAGATTTTGCACTTCTTCCTGGGAAAAACGCCAATGCTTGCCAATTTTGATGCCGGTCAGACGGCCGTCTTTCAACATACGGTAAATCGTTGTGCGATCTACCTGAAGCAGATCCTGCACCTGTTTGGTTGTGTATAAATCATCCATATAATCGTTCCTTAATGATTGACTGCCTGTAAATCCAGTATCGCATCATATACAATAGTATGCACGATGTTGCCTGATAATACAACAACAAAAAACGTTAGCTTTCGGCCAATGAAGCCTGTATGATTGACTTGTGGGAACAATCCGGTAGGATTCTTTGTAGAAAAATAACTGGCAAAGAGAGATATTATGGCACGGAATGAAATTTTGCTGAATGGGGCGATGGGGAAGCCGTTCCAGCCGTACCGGGATGACAACAAGCTGATTACGGCCGTAGCCTGGGCGCCCTGGTGGCTGGAGGCGGCTGCTTCTGGCCCGGACTGGAAAAACCGCCGTCCCGTTTTCAGCCCTTACACACTGGACAACAGCCTGACCCAACAAATCAGTACGCCGTGGGGCACACACACCGCCGGTTTGTGGCAGCAAGTCCCCTCGGTAGCCGGTAACAGCTACGAACTGACGGTAGAAGGCCAGGCCTGGTCCAGCGAAGACCCCGCCCCCGGCAGCCACCTGGAACCAAGTGACGTTCATTTGCAAGTGGGGATCGATCCTACCGGCGGGCTGGACCCGGAAAGCCCGCTCATCATCTGGGGAGACGCGGGCCAGCCGTTGAGCCGTTGGGAAACGCTGCGAGTACAAGCAGAAGCAGAAGCGGCGATTATCACTGTTTATGTCAAGTCGTCGCCTAATTTGCCCAAGCGGCAGCAGTCTGTTTTCTGGCGCAACGCCTTTTTACGGCCGATTGGCCGGCACAAGCGGGGTGTGAACATCGTCGGCGTGGGAGATACACACATCGCTCTGACGCCAGAACACCCGGAACCGGGCGATACGGTGGAAGTAACGGTGTCATCCAATCGGGAACACAAATTTGTGGAACTGCTGGCGCAAAAGCCGGATGAGGGATTAACGGCCGTACAATTCAAAGGCACGACGCGAGATGGCGACCGTACCTTATGGCGCTATATCTTCAAAACAGACCAGGACGGCCTGTACGAACTACGTTTTGCCGGAGATCGGGGGGCGCGGCTGCTGGCGCTGCGTTTGCTGCGGGTGGCGCGGGATGCCCAATTAGTTCCCAGCGGTTCCGCCCGCTTCAGCTACCAAAAAGTGTACGTCCTGCTGCCCCCAACGGCAGATAAAAAATGGTTTGAAGCAGCGGCCAGAGGGTCTTTTGACGGCCGTTACACCATCGGCTTCTCCGCAGACGACGCCGGTATCGGGGATTTTCAGGCCAAACACGTCCTGGCCGTCAATCCGCACCATTGGCCGGACGTACTCACCGCGTCCTGGTTCAAACAGCATTATCCGGGGGTGCAGTTTACGGCCGTTGCCGTCAGTGCGCCGGAGGACTTGGAGGCGTGGCTGCGGGAATGGGTGAACGGTGAACAGTAATCGGTAATCTGATAACCGATTACCGATAACCGATTACCGGCATCACTCTTCTGCCAACAGAGACACATCCACCACTTCCACCTCAAAAGAATGGCCGGAAGAGACAAGAACGACGCTTTCGATGAAGCTGGGCAGGATGCGGCCTTGGCGGGCCAGTTCTTCGCCCAGGTCAATATCAAAGAAGAAATCCTGTTGTAAGGGCACGCGCAGGTGGGGGGCCTGGATCATGTCGCAGCGGATGCAGCCATCGGGAGTCTGGCCAGGGATAACGTCGCCCACGGCGTAAAAACCTTGCTGCCAGGTGCGGCTGAAGCCATCTTCATTCACGAAATTGATGCGGACAAATAAGGGGCATTCGCTCCCTTCCACACCGCATACATCCAACGACTGCCCCAAGATACGGAAAGTGAGCAGCAGGCGCAATGATTCCAGTTCGGACACATCCTGGTTGATGGATTGGCGAATGAGAACGTCCGCATGGCCAATGCCCTGCCGCGCGATGTTGAGCCGGGATTCGCCGCCGCTGTCCAAAACGCGCACCTGACCTTCTGGTTGATCAGCCCGCTCGACCTGCCAGGGAAACTGTGTACAATAATTCATGTCGTCGTTGAAATCGCTGTTTTTTACCAGATTGCGTTCCGGAGGCAAGGGGCCAACGGGACCGGAACCAGTCGGGATTTGGGCACGCTCATTGTCGGCCAGAAGTAAGGTTTCGCCGGTAGCGCTGGCGGCTACGTCAGCCTGCCCTTCTTGCACCGTCACCTGGGTCTCTTCATTGGTGACGATGAGGACATAATGGCCTGATTCGGCCAGGGTGATTTGGCCTTGGGGCGTGGTGATGTGGATAATAGACGGCCGTTCCCCCGCTTCTGGTAAGGTGAGACGGATACGGCCGTTATCCAGCCGCAGCCTCACCTCATTATTCTTGTCGCTCAGGGCAAAACGAGGCGTTTCCGCTTCCAGCAAGCGCACGTCCGTATTGCTGTAAATCTGCATCCGGGCCAAAACAGCGGGATCATCCGGCGGGGAAATGGAGACCAGCGCCGTGGCCGTGTTGCCGGTCAACACCGACTCGCCCGGCCCAATCAACTGCCCCTGGTCTCCGGCAATGACTGCCTGACGGCCGCCGCTCTTATCGTCAATCCCCACCGTGCCCTGGTTGGACTGCACCTGCACATCCAGCAGTTCCGTGCTGTTTTGCAAAAAAGCATTGGCAGCCAGCGGCACAGCCAACGTCAGCATAACGCAGACGGCAAAGCTGCCCAGCAAGACAGCCCAGGCCAGCCGCTGCCGGCCTAACAACTGCTTTTCTTCAGGTAACTTTTTAGAGGTAGCGGATCTCAAAGGTAGAAAATACTCCTGTCGCCTCATACCAATCGGCATCTACGCGAGTCACGTGGGCGGCGCTGGGACCGCGATGCAAAAAGGCGAGCAACTTTTGCAAGGTGGTTTCCGGGCCTTCGGCCACAACACGCACTGCGCCGTCCCACTGGTTCGCCACCCAGCCCGTCAGTCCCAGCCGCAGCGCTTCCCGCCGGGTGTAATAACGAAATGAGACGCCTTGGACACGGCCGTAAACGGTAGCTTCTAATCGTTTCATCTTTACAAACCCAGGCAATAGCGTACAGCGTCTTCAATCCTGCTTAATGTTTTGCCTGAAACTTTACCTGTGGGTTTTTATATAATTTCCAATCTATCCATCTCGGTAACAGCAAATTCTTCATTGATTTGTTGAATTTCATTTTGAATGTATGGATCATTGGCCATGGCAGCCAGGTCATCCTCAATCCGGCTTTGCCTTTGCGTTGTTTGCTGCCGGATACGTCTGGCAAGATATTCCATAAGCCGCAACTGTTCGCTTAAAGACAGTTGCGTAATACTATTTTCAATATCAGACAATGTCGCCATACTCATAAGCCCACCTTCAATATGCAAGTTGTGGTTGTAACAAAACAACCCAATAACGCAAATCACCGACTTTACTGAAAACTCCGGAAAACTAAAAAATCATATTGCAAACGATAAAATGTCTTCCCATTCAGAGTCGGTTAGCTCTGACTGTTCACGCATCTGCTCGACAT